>JAYVSF010000247.1:0-10423 GCA_043775605.1 Myxococcales bacterium | reverse complement strand
CGAGGGCGTGGTCGCCGCGCCGACCACCGGCGACGCCACCGGCTTCCGCGCCAGCGAGACCCCGACGTCGCTGATCGGCATCGCCAACTACAACAACTTCTACGAGTTCACCACCGACAAGGACGGCGTCGCCGGCGCCGCCGCCGGCTTCGACACCACCGGCTGGAAGGTCGAGGTCGGCGGCCTGTGCGCCCGGCCCCGCACCTTCGATCTCGACGATCTCCGCCGGCTGAGTCCGCCCGAGGAGCGGGTCTACCGCATGCGCTGCGTCGAGGCCTGGTCGATGGTCGTGCCCTGGGTCGGCTACTCGCTGTCCAAGCTGCTGGCCGCCGTCCTACCGCTCGCTGACGCTCGCTACGTCGCGTTCGAGACCCTCCACGATCCGAAGCGGATGCCGGGCCAGCGCACCGAGGTCCTGCCGTGGCCGTACGTCGAGGGCCTGCGGATGGACGAGGCGATGCACCCGCTGGCGATCCTCGCCACCGGCCTCTACGGCCGCGAGCTGCCGCCCCAGGACGGCGCGCCGGTGCGCCTGGTCGTGCCGTGGAAGTACGGCTTCAAGGGCATCAAGTCGATCGTCAAGATCACGCAGGTCGACAAGCAGCCGCCGACGACCTGGAACCGGGCGGGGTCCGCGGAGTACGGCTTCTTCGCCAACGTCAATCCCCACGTCGATCACCCGCGCTGGAGCCAGGCCACCGAGCAGCGCATCGGCGACAGCGGCCGGCGCACGACCCTGATGTTCAATGGGTACAGCGATCAGGTGGCCAGCCTCTACGCCGGACAGGATCTCCGTGTCGACTTCTAGCCCGCGGACCAGACAGACCTTGCACCTCCACGCGCGACCCCGGGCCCCCAGAGTCACTGTTGAACGCTCGCTGACGCTCGCTGGGGGCTACGCCGATCGGGTCGCGAGCCTCTACGCCGGACAGGATCTCCGTGTCGACTTCTAGCCCGCGCCCGTCGACCTTCGCCACCCTCGCACCCGCGCGGGCGGCCCCGACCTTCGACGCCTCGTTCGCGCGCTGGTTCGCGGCGCTGTGCGGGCTGGCGCCGCTCGCGATCCTCGGCTGGGACGCGTTCCACGGCCGGCTCGGGGTCAACGGGGTCAACTACGCCGTCCGCACCACCGGCCTGCTCGGCCTGGTGTTCCTGACGCTGACCCTCGCGATCACCCCGCTGCGCAAGCTCACCGGCTGGCCGACGCTGATCGCCGCGCGCCGCAACCTCGGGCTGCTCGGGTTCGGCTACATCGCGCTGCACTTCACGATCTACGTGTGGTGGGACCGCGACCGCAGCCTGTCGTCGACGGTCCACGAGATCATCGCCCGCCAGTACCTGTGGTTCGGCTTCGGGGCGCTGGTGCTCATGCTGCCGCTGGCGATCACCTCGACCGATCGCATGGTCGCCCGCCTCGGGGCGCGCCGCTGGAAGGCGCTGCACCGGCTGGCCTACGTCATCGTGGTCGCCGGCGTCGTCCACTACTACCTGCTGGTCAAGGCCGACACCCGGCAGCCGCGCGCGTTCGCGATCGTCCTCGGCGCGCTGCTGACGTACCGGCTGGTCGGGCACTACCTCGACCTCCGCAAGGCCGCGGCCAAGGCCAGTCACCGCCCGGCGGTCGCCTCGAAGCCGCGCACGTTCTGGTCCGGCGAGCTCCGGGTCGCGCGGGTCTTCGACGAGACCGGCGACGTCCGCACCTTCCGCCTGGTCCTGCCCGACGGCAGCCCGCCGCCGTTCGAGCATCAGCCCGGCCAGTACCTGACCCTCGCGCTCACCATCGACGGCCAGCGGGTCAACCGCTCGTACACGATCGCGTCATCGCCGACCCGCGGCGGCCACGTCGAGATCACGGTCAAGCGGCTCGCCGACGGCCCCCCGGCCGGACCTCCGGTCCGGGCCTCCGGTCACGTCCACGCGACGCTGACCGAGGGCGCGCGGGTCAAGGTCTCGGCCCCGGCCGGCAAGTTCACGTTCACCGGCGCCGGCGTCGATCGGGTGCTGCTCCTGGCCGGCGGCGTCGGGGTCACGCCGCTGATGGCGATGGCCCGCTACCTGACCGATCGCGGCTGGCCCGGGCAGCTCCACTTCGTGTTCTCGGTCCGCACGCCCGCCGACGTCATCTTCGCCGACGAGCTGGCCTACCTGGCCCGGCGCCACCCCAACCTCCACCTGTGCATCGTCGCGACCCGCGCCGGCGACGACTGGCAGGGCGAGCGCGGCCACGTCAGCGCCGAGCTGTTGCGGCGCCTGGTGCCCGACCTGGCAACGACCCCGGTCTACATGTGCGGCCCCGAGCCGATGATGGCCGCGATGCGCGGCCTGCTCGGTGGGCTCGGGGTCCCGGCCGGCGCGATCTACACCGAGGCGTTCGTGTCGCCGGCCGGACCGTCCGAGTCCGCGGTCACCGCCGACGAACCCGCGCGGCTCGGCGAGGCGCCGCCGCCCGGGCCCGCGAACGCCGACCGCGTGGTCGCGATCCGCTTCCAGCGCTCGGCCAGGGACGGCGAGCTGTCCGCCGACCGGACGGTGCTCGAGGCCGCCGAGGACTGCGGGGTCGAGCTACCGTTCGAGTGTCGATCGGGAGTCTGTGGCCAGTGCAAGACCCGCCTGGTCTCGGGGCGCGTCACGATGGACAGCACCGACGCGCTCAGCCCGGCCGAGCGCAGCCGCGGGCTGATCCTGGCCTGTCAAGCGCGCGCGGTCAGCGACCTCGTCGTCGACGCGTAGCCCCGGTCGATCGTCGTGGGCGAGTCGCCGGACCCTCGGATCGCTGTCCGCTGGGGCTGGCAATTTCGGCCTCAGACTTGACGGTGATCATGGAAATTCCGATGTGGTCGTGATCACCCCGGCGCGGTTAGCATCGGACCATGCCCCGCACCCCACTCGCATCCTCGCTGCGCGCCCTCTGGCGTGATGTCGCCGCCGCCCGCCGCGCCGGGCTCCCCGTCGACGAGCTGCGCGGACAGCGGGCCGCGCACCGAGCCCAGCAGGTCGAGCGCCACGGCCCATCGCGCCGCGCGATCCTCGGCGGCGCCCTCGCCGGCACCGCGGCCCTGGCCCTGCCCGCCCGCGCCCGGGCCGCGACCGGCGATCCGACCGTCGCGATCATCGGCGGCGGCATCGCCGGCGTGACCTGCGCGCTGAGCCTGCTCGACGCCCGCATCGAGTCGACGGTGTTCGAGGCCTCGAACCGCATCGGCGGGCGGATGTTCTCCAACCGCACCGGCTACTGGGCGTCGAACCAGGTCACCGAGTGGGGCGGCGAGCTGGTCGACAGCGGCCACCTCACCGTGCAGGCCCTGTGCGCTCGCTTCGGCCTGCCGCTCGACGACCTGTTCGCCGCCCAGCCCGCTGGCGCCGACGAGATCTACCGGGTCGGGGGCGCGTACTACTCGAAGGCCCAGGCCGACGCCGACTTCGCCGCGATCTACACCCGCGTCGTCGACGACACCAAGGCCGCGCCGTTCCCGACCACGTTCGATAGCTACAGCGCCGCCGGGACCGCCCTCGACCACATGACCGTGTACGACTGGATCGAAAGCCGGGTCCCGGGCGGCCACGCCAGCCCGCTCGGCAAGGTGCTCGAGCTGTCCTACAACATCGAGTACGGGGCCGAGACCACCAACCAGAGCGCGCTCAACCTCATCTACCTGCTCGCCTTCCAGCCCAAGCCCTACCACCAGACCCTGTCGATGTTCGGCGTGTCCGACGAGCGCTACCACATCCGCGGCGGCAACCAGCAACTGCCCGAGGCCATCGCCGCGTCGCTCGGCGACCGCGTGGTCACCGGCACCCGGCTGACCCGGATCCGCAGCACCGCCGGCGGCCGCTACACGCTGTCGTTCTCGCGCGGCCAGCAGACCTTCGACCAGACCTTCGACTACGTGGTGCTGGCGCTGCCGTTCGCGGCCTACACGTTCGACTACAGCGGCGCCGGCTTCGACGCCCGCAAGCTGCAGGCGATCAACGAGCTCGGCCGCGGTCACAACGGCAAGCTCCAGCTCCAGTTCAACCAGCGGGTCTGGTCGGGGACCGGCGCCTGGCCGGGCATCTGCAACGGCTCGAGCTACGCCGACACCGGCTACCAGACCAGCTGGGACGCGACCCGGGCTCAGGCCGGCGCGCAGGGAATCCTCAACCTGTACTCGGGCGGCAGCAACACCGACACGATGCGCACGGCCACCGCGTTCGGCACCTCGGCCGACGCACTGGTCCGCGCCGACGCCCAGAACGGGCTCGCCCAGATCGCGCCGGTCTTTCCGGGGCTGGCGTGGAACGGCAAGGCCACCCAGTCGATCTGGCACAAGGCGCCGCTGTTCAACGCCTCGTACTCGTTCTACCGGCCGGGCAGCTACACGACGTTCGCCGGCTACGAGGGCGCGACCCAGGGCGGCGTCTACTTCTGCGGCGAGCACACCTCGCTCGACTACCAGGGCTTCATGGAGGGCGGCGCGTTCACCGGCGAGGCCACCGCCAAGGCCCTTCGCCGGACGATCCGCAACGCCTGATCTCTCGCGGACCCGCGGATAACGTGTGCGGCGCCACACGCGGGCCGCGGCGCCGACGACGTTGAGGACTGCGCAAGGTGGCCCGAGTCAGATGCTCATCCCCCCGAGCGCAGCGGTTTTCGGCCCGCCCCGCTCGTGCGCCGCGTACGCCGCGACCGGCTACGCCGCCAGCGTCACCAACCTCGCCGGGATCGCGCTGGCCATCGACAATGTGTGCTGCCGACCGGCCGGCTGACCGTGACCGCAGCCTGTGACCGCGGCTGTGACGGTCACACGTGGGATCGTCGCTGGCACCGTAATCCATCCCGAACAGGTCGACGTCGTAGTCCTCGCCGTCGAGGGTCAACGTCGCCCGGGCGGCCAGGCGTCCCTGCCGGTAGCCCACGGCGACAGCTCAGATCCGGTAGTGGAACTGCAAGAGGCCGTAGCCCGAGCCGGCTCCGCCGCTGCCGAGGCCGATGGTCTGGACCCGGCCCATCAGGATCAGCTCGATGTGCGCCTTCGGGAACCAGTGGAGGTTGAGGTCGACCGCGTCGCGATCGACCTTCGGCACCGCCACGTTCTCGTCGTAGTGACCGACGCCGAGGTCGATCATGTAACCGTGCTTCGGGAACCACGACGCCAGCGCGTAGCCGATCACCTGGGTGACCGCGGGCCCGCTGTCGAAGGACTGGTGCACGCCCTGGACCTCGCCCGACAAGAGGAGGTTGGCGCCGTCGAGCCACAGCTTGCCGGTGACACCGCCCTCGTTGCGGACGTTGTCGGGCGCGTGGGCGTAGCGGGCCTCGGCGCCGAGCGCGACCTTGCCGAACCGCTTCTCGACGTAGGCCGCCGCGCCGTCGGCGTCGCCGAGGCTGGTCCGCAGGCGATCGGCCAGGAACCCGGTCGCGTGGACCTCGGTGCCCGGCGAGATCCAGCCGACCGACGCGCCGTAGCTCTCGCTGTAGAGCGGGGTCGCGCCGTAGCGCTCGGTGTAGGCGTTGTGCTCGGCCAGCCGCAGGCCGTAGACCGGCATGAACCGGCCGATCCGCGCGTACGCCCCGAAGCCGTCGTCGTGCTGGGTCCAGCGCACGTAGTGATCGCGCGACAGCAGCGCGGACAGCGGCGAGCTGTCGTTGGGCACGGTGGCGCCGAGCGCGACGACCACCGCGAGCGCGCCCCGGGTCGCCTCGGCGCGGAGTTCGCCCTGCATCGGGAACGCCGCCGGGCCGAGGCCGCCGCCGGCATCGTTGGTGCCGAGCGCGAACCGGACGTCGCCGCCAAGCTTGAGCCAGTCGGGCGGCGTGACCAGGCCCTGGAGGAAGCTGGGGTCGCCGCCCCAGGTCGCCTCGTCCTCGGCGGTGAGCTCGCCGTTGTCATTGAGCAGGCCGCCGCCGGCCGGCGAGGTGTGGCACGAGCCGCAGGTCTGGTCGCGCGATAGCTGGTACTGCGGGTAGGCGTGGGCGACCGAGGCGGTGGCCGCGATCAGGGCGATCGCGAGCAGGCCGATCAGGTTGCGCATCAGTGCACCGCCCCGGCCACGATCCAGGTCCGGATCAGCTCGATGTCGGCGTCGGCTAGCGGGCTGTCGACCGGCATCCGCTTGTCGCCGCTGGTAGTGAGGACGTTGAGGAGCTGGGTCTGATCGGGATCGGGATCGTTGAGCAAGCCGCCCCGATCGATCGACACCGCCGCCGCGGCGACGGTGCTGAAGTCGAGGCGCGCGACGGCGCTCATGGCGTCGTGGCAGGCCGCGGTCGCGCAACCCGGGCGGAGGATCTGGGTGACGATGACCGAGAACTCGGCCGGACGTTCATCGGTGCTGTTGGCACAGCCGCCGGCGAGGGCGGTGCCCAGCGCGGAGAGCAGGAAGAGGCGGGACGGACGCATGGTGGAGGCTCCTCGTGGCGAGCTGCGTGGATCGAGTCGTCGCCGGCAGGAGCCGTTGCTTACCAGGAAATTTCCAGTGCAGCGAGAACAGGAAGGCGCCAAACCCACCGTTGCCCCGGCGTGACCCGACGAAGATCACGTCCTTGCACAGTGTCCGTGACTGCTCGCGACCTGCACAGTGCGCGCCTCCGTCGCAGCGGCGCCGGGTGGTGGGTCGCCGGCGATGTCGATCAGCAGCTCGACGTGATGGGCGCGGTCCGGGCGTCAGAACAGCTCGGCGACCGCGAACTCGCCACCCCGTCCGGCACCCGGACACCGCCGTCCGGCATCCGGACACGTAGCGACCGACCTTCCGATGCTACCGTCATGCCCATGCTCACACCCGCCGTCGCTGGCCTGGTCGTCGTCGTCGTCGCTGGCTGCTCATCGCCCCCCGACGCCGCCGTCGACGCCGCGCTGCCCCCCGACGGCGCCGGCAGCGCGCTGGTCCTGCCGCCGATCAACGCCGGCGTCGACTACCAGCTCGGCGGCGCCTACCCCCCGCCAGCCGGTGTCGCGATCGTGTCTCGCGATCGCACCGAGTCCCCGGCGCCCGGCCTCTACAACATCTGCTACGTCAACGGCTTCCAGATTCAGCCCGGCGAGGCCGAGCAGTGGACCAGCGCGCACCCCGAGCTGATCCTGCGCGACGCCGCCGGCGCCCCGGTGATCGACGCTGACTGGAACGAGATGCTGATCGACGTCGGCACGCCCGCCAAGCGCGCCGCGGTCGCGACCATCGTCGGCGGCTGGATCAGCGGCTGCAAGCAGGCCGGCTTCGCTGCGATCGAGATCGACAACCTCGACTCCTACACGCGCTCGGGCGGCCGCCTGACCGAGGCCGACGCCGTCGCCGCGATGCGCCTCTTCGCCGACGCCGCCCACACCCTCGCGCTGCCCGTCGCCCAGAAGAACGCCGCCGAGCTCGCCCCCCGCCGCGCCGACCTCGGCACCGACTTCGCCGTCGCCGAGGAGTGCAACGTCTTCGACGAGTGCGCCGCCTACACCGCCGCCTACGGCGATCACGTCATCGTCATCGAGTACCGCCGCGCCGACTTCGACGCCGGCTGCGCCGCGTTCCCGGCTCTGTCCATCGTCTTGCGCGACCGCGACCTCGTCCCCGCCGGCGCCCCCGGCCACGTCTTCGCCACCTGCTGACTGCGCCGCGCCGCCTGGCCCCCTGTCGGTGGGCGCGGGTGACGCCGCTGCGGTCGAGCGCCTGCTGTCGCAGATCAGCATCCGCCCGTTGCCAGATGGTCGACTCGCGGTCGAGGCGTCCCGGGCCGCCGCCTCGGCGGTGGCGACGATGCTGCGCGGCCTCGCGGCGCTGCTCGAGAGCCAGGCCGGCTGACCCGGTCGCGCGGCGCGCGCGGCGGCCCGGCTGTTCGCCGCCGGTTGGGCCCGCGACCGGCTCGGGCAGGACCAGCGGACGGACGCGGGAGTCGGCCGGCTGCTCGACCACGGGCTGACGGTGCGTCCCAGAGACGACCGGCCGGAGTGGGAGGTCGACGTCGTGCTGACCCGGACGGCGAGGGCACGACCCTGACCGCCCCGCGGGCCCGGCTCGTGCGAGACTGCGGCGATGAGGCAGCTGATGACGTGCGTGGCGCTGGTGTTCGCAGGGACGCTGGCGGCCTGTGGCGGTTCGCAGAAGCCGGCCGCGACCAAGGGCCCGACCTGCGAGGACGCTGGCGCCAACACCGAGAAGGTGGTCATGGCCCTCGTCGCCACCGAGGGCGACGGCATGCGGGCGATGGCCACCGTCGGTCACGCGGTGATCGCCGAGCGCTGCCCGGTCGACGGCTGGTCGGCCGAGGTCATCGCGTGCATGGCCCACGCGCCCGACGCCGATCAGGCCCAGGCCTGCGCCGAGCAGCTGACGCCGACGCAGCACCAGGCGATGGTCGACGCGTTCGGCGCCAAGATGCAGGCCCAGCCTGGCGGGGGCCCGGTGACGGAGTCCGCCCCGACCGAGGGCGCGGCGCCCAGCGATCCCTGCGGCGGCGGCGAGTAACCCGCCCGACGACGGCCGCGACGGTCAGGGCAGGCCGACGCCGGCGTCGGGCGTGGCGGCGATCAGCGCGATGACGGCCTGCGCCAGCTCGGGGCCGGCGTCCTCCTGGAGGAAGTGACCGGCGCGCACGAGGGTGACGTGGGCCTGGCCGGCGGCGCCGGGGACCTTGGCCTGGAGGATGGCGTCCGCGCCGCGCGTGATCGGATCGCTGTCGCCGAACGCGGTGAGCAGCGGGCGCGTGAACTGCGCGAGGCCGCCCCACGCGGCGCGGTTGGCGGCGCTGGCGGGATCGTCGGGGGTGGCCGGCACCAGGGACGGGAACTGGCGGGCGCCGGCCTTGTAGGTCTCGTCAGGGAACGGCGCGTCGTAGGCGGCGACGACCTCGGGCGCGAGGCCGCGCGCGACCGCGCCGGCGACGATGCGGCCGGCCGAGAACTCGGGCACGGTCTGGGCGAACTGGCGCCAGGCGAAGAACGCCGGCGGCAACCGGGCGTCGCCGGTCGGCAGGAAGGTGTTGGCGGCGACGACGCGGGCGAAGCGGTCGGGCGCCTCGCCGACCAGCCGCAGCCCGAGCAGCCCGCCCCAGTCCTGGCACAGCAGCGTGATCGCGCGCAGGCCGGCGCCATCGACGAAGCCGCGCAGCCAGCCTACGTGCGCGGCGTACGTGTACGCCTCGCGTGCGGTCGGCTTGTCGGAGCGGCCGAAGCCGATGAGGTCAGGCGCGACCGCGCGCAGCCCGGCGTCGACGACCGCGCGGATGACGTGGCGGTAGAGGAACGACCACGACGGCTCGCCGTGCAGCATGAGCACGACCGGCGCGTCGCGCGGGCCCTCGTCGACGTAGGCCACGCGCAAGGGCGCGCTGCCGTCGCCGGCCGGGACGTCGACGTAGCGCGGCGCGTACGAAAACTCGGGCAGCGCGGCGAAGCGCTCGTCGGGGGTGCGGAGGCGATCCATGGCGCAAGGGTACTCCGGGCCGGCCCACGGCTGCCGCGCGAGGGGCTACGCTCCGGCACCCATGGCCAAGCGTCCGCCGCCGAGCGCGCCTCGAGCCCGCACCGTCCACCGGGTGAGCGTGGTCGCCGGCCTGATCGTCCTCGGGCTGGCGCTGGCGTCGATGGTGATCGTCGGGCCGCCCAAGCCATGCGGCGCGCTGCCGGCCCGCTACCCGCCGATCATCGCGTTCGAGCTGGCCCGCTCCGGCGCCGATCTGCACGCGATCTTCGGCACGGCACCGGGACCGTGTCGGTCGACGATGGTGGCGGCGATGGACGCCGCCAACCTGCTCGACCTCGCGTTGTTCACGCCCGCGTACGGCCTGTTCCTGCTGGCCGCGTTCGTCGGGCTGCGCCGGCGCGGCCGCGCGCTCGCCAGCGCCGGCGTGCGGCTCGCGGTGCTGGCGGTGGTCGCCGACGTCCTCGAGAACCTGTGCCTGCTCGGGCTGGTGCCGGCGATCGATCCGACGTCGCGGTGGCTGGCGATCCTGCCGTTCGCGACCGGCGTGAAGTGGCTGGCGCTGGGCGCTGCCGGCGCGGTCGCGTGCGTCGGGCTGTGGCCGGGCGGGCGCTGGGCCAAGCTTGGCGCGGTGCTGTGCCTGGTGACGCCGGTCGCGACCGTGGCCGCGATCGCCGCCCCGCACCGCTTCGGTCCGCTGGTCGGCGCCGGCGTCGCGGTGAGCTGGCTCGCGCTCCTGGCCGACGGCCTCGGTCAGGTCCGCGCCAGGGCCTGATGCCTGCACATCGTCGTCGCTGTCAGGGCGGCGGCGCGACCTGGAACCACGACGGCGCAGCGTCGATGGTCGCGATCGTGACGTCGTCGACGTAGATCGTCCAGGTCGCGCCGGCGTACTGGTCGCCGTTCCAGTTCATGGTCATCGCCGCCCAGCGGCCGTCGCCGAGCCACACGAAGTCCTCGAGGGCCTTCGCCGCGCAGCCGCGGAAGACGCGGTCCTCGCTGGTGACTTCGTCGACCGGGTTGGTGGCCTTGCCGC
>JAYVSF010000246.1:0-5462 GCA_043775605.1 Myxococcales bacterium | reverse complement strand
GGCCAAGCCCGCCGACGCCGCTGCCGAGGCGCTGCCGGCCACGCCCGCGACGCCTGCGGCCAAACCAGCGGCACCGATCGAGGCGGCGACGACGCCGCGCGAGCCGACCCCGCTCCCAGCACCGAAGGCCGTCGCCGCCGCTGCGGCCGCAACTCCGGCAGCCGACGCCAAGCCGGCCTCGCCCCCGGCGCGCATGCGTCCGACCGGCGTGCCGATCCCACCGCCCGAGCTGACCGACCCGAACCGTCGCCACTTCGTCGACACTTCGGCGGCGGCGCAGATCGAGACCCCGCCCCTGTTCACGCCCACCATCATCGTGGTGACAGTGCTGTTCCTCGCCGCGCTCGGCGGCCTGGTCTGGTACTTCTTCCTGCGCCCGGCCGACCCTGACGAGCTGCCCGTGTCGGCGCCGGAGACCACGATGGCGCCCGCCAGGCATGGCCCCGTGGCCGGCCCGTCGGTCAGCGGGCTCCCCTCGGCGGACGAGTCGGTGGCGCGCTGGTCGATCGGGTGATTGGCCGGATGATCGGCGCCAGTGATCGACGAATGACCCGCGGCATGCGAGCCGGCCTCGGGCTGGCGATCGCGGCTTCGGCCGTCGTCGGCTGCGGCAAGAAGCGCGCGGCCGACCAGGCGCCACCGCCGCCGCCCATCGGCCTGCCGGCCCGGGTGCCGATCGCGCCACCCGCGCTCAAGTGGCTGCCGACCTTCGTGACGCTCGACGAGCTGCGCGGCCATCAGCCGACGCTGAGCGCCGTGCGCCTCACGTCCGAGCTGGCGCTCGACGCCTCCGGCAAGCAGGCGCTCGCGGCCGGCTGCGTGACCGCGACCGGGGCCAAGGTCGCGATGCACCAGCTCGCCGATGCCTACGGGGTCGCGCGCTGGGTGATCAAGACCCGGACGACGTCGCAGGGCGATGCCCGCGGCGAGTTCCTCGGCGACTTCGACGTCTACGACGGCACGCTGCACGTCCGCGGCATGCTCGCTGCGGCGCCGGCCTGCCAGCCCGGCGAGGTCGGCATGAGCCTGTCGTACACCAAGGTCGTCGCGGCGCCGAAGCCCGCGCCCGCGCCCGACGCCCTGCCCGACGGCGCCCCTGCCCGGTCCGCGCCGACGCCCGCCCCGCCCTGATACCGTCGACGGGGATCAGGCGCCGAGCGCGGTCTTGAAGCGCGTGGTGCGGATCGCGGGGATGGCGCGGGTGCCGAGCTTGCCGGCCTGAGCGGTGACCTTGCCGAGGCGATCCTTGGCCGACGGGTGGGTCGCCGAGAAGCCGCCGCTGCCGCTCGGCTGCTTCTGATCGAGGGTGGTGAGGAAGCGGACGAACGCCTGCGGGTCGTAGCCGGCGTGGGCCATGATCGCGAGCCCGACCTTGTCGGCGTCGAACTCGGTGTCGCGCGAGTATCGCCAAGGGTCGGATCTCGACCGCGCAGTGGATCGAGGTGGTGACCACCGCCCACCGCCTCGGCATCCGGACCACGTCGACGATGACGTACGGCCATGTCGAGACGCCGGAGCACCAGGTCCGCCACCTCGACCTGCTCCGCCGGATCCAGCAGGACACCGGCGGCTTCACCGAGTTCGTGCCGCTGTCGTTCGTCCACCAGGAGGCGCCGATGGCGCTGCGGGGCACGATGCCGGGGCTGCGCGACGGCGCGACCGGCGTCGAGGTGGTGCGGGTCCACGCGATCGCGCGCTTGATGCTCGGCGCGACCATCCGCAACATCCAGGCGTCGTGGGTCAAGGACGGGTTGAAGCTCGCGCAGTGGCAGCTGGGCTGCGGCATCAACGACCTCGGCGGCACGCTGATCAACGAGAGCATCTCGACCTCGGCCGGGGCGGCGCACGGCCAGCTGGCGTCGCCGCACGAGCTCCGGCGGGCGATCCGCGAGGCCGGGCGGGTGCCGGCCAAGCGGGCACGACGGCAGCCAGTGGCAGAACCTCGCCACCGATCTCGGCGACAGCGCGCAGGTCAAGGTCGTGAAGGACCTCGCCGGCAGCGCCGATGGCAAAGTCGTGATCCTCTGGGACGAGGGTCCCTACGGCCACAGCCACCTGCGCGCCGCGCAGCTGTCGCCGAAGTAGGCCGTCCACCGGCCCGCGCCGCTGACGCGCGCCCGCTACCGGGTTGCGGCGGGCGGCCGGAACATGACGTCGTCCGTCGGCAGCTCGCCGAGGACGTCGGCGCCCCGGCGCAGCACCCAGCGGGCCACGGCGCCGTCGGACCCGGGGTCGGTCGCCTCGCCGGCGAGCCAAAGGCCGGCGGGACCGGGCTCGACGCTGACGCCCTGGACCAACGGGGTCGGCGCGCAGCCGTCGTGCAGCTCCCACCGTGACGGGTACAGGTCGGCGAGGCCGAACTGGCCGTAGATCACGAGCAGGCGCGGCGGCGACGCCGACAGCCAGTGGGAGGCGAAGAGCTGTTCGCCGTCGACGTCGCTGCGGAACACGGCCGGCTTCTGGTGGGCGCTGGCCGGCGGCGTGCACGCGAGCCCGTGGCCGTCGTCGACCTCCTTGGTCCGGAACCCGGACACCTTGACGTCGGCCCAGTCCCAGGCCCGGTGCCCGACCAGGCCGTCCTCGGCCGTGGCCGCGGCGGTCGGCCACAGCTGAGCCTTGCGCACGACCTCACACTGCCATCCGTCGTAGGGGAAGCCCCACGGACACTCGACCCACCAGGCCGCGCCCTCGCCGAGCACCAGGCCGTCGCCAGCGCCCTCCATCACGCCGCCCTCGGTGAGGTTCTCGTCGTCGTCGACCTTGGGTCGCGGCGTCTTGAACGCGTCCGGCGGCAGCACCGGCACCCGGGTGATGGCGTCGGCGGTGATCATCAGGACGTCGCGCGCGGGGATCAGCACGAACAGGTGATCGTGGTCGGCCCAGTCACCGCTGAGCTGCGCCGTGTAGTCCTCGGCGTCGACGGTGGCCAGCGCGCTGTGACCGAGCTCGACCAGCTTGCCACCGTCGATCGCGTACGCGGTGACGGTGCCGTCGTGCAGGGTCACCAGGTCGGCGCGACCGAGGTCGGCGGGCGGCGCCGGCAACGGAGGTGGCGCGGGCGCGGGCGCGGGCGGGGTGGCGGGCTCGCCGGTGGCCGCCGCGCGGCCGGGGTCGCTGCCCGGACCGCCGCCGAGGAGCACCGGCGCCGCGGTCGGCTTCGGCGAGCCACCACACGCAGAGGCGAGCACGACGGCGGCGGCGATCGATCGGAGCTGCACCATGGGCCGACGGTACCGCAGTCGCGACCGCGCCGGAGGCGGTGACCCGCGCGCGCGCGCCGGCTATGCTCGCGCGCGATGAAGCCCGCCCTGATGACGCCGGTGCTGACGATCGCGATGGTGATGGCCGCGCCGACCTCGAGCCGCGCCGGCGTCGGCGACGTGATCGACGACGCGATCCACGACGTCGGGTCGCTGCGGGAGCTGACGGTCGGGACCACCCAGCGGCTCCGGCGCGGCCTGGCGATCGGGCCGCAGATCGGCGGCTTCGTCGGCGTCGACACCAGCAGCGGCGACCTCGTGCACGGGGTCAGCTTCGGCGTCGGGCTGTACGCGTTCAAGGTCCCCTCGGTGCTCGACCTCCAGGACCGGCTGGTGGCCGAGGTCCGGCGCCGGGTGAAGGCGCGCATGGCCGAGCTGGTGATGACCGGCCTGACCTCGCCGGCCGACCTCAAGCAGGTGGTGCGCGACATCGCGACCGAGGTGAAGGCCGAGCTGCTCGGTCGGCCGCGTCGTCACACCCTCGAGCCCCCGCGCTTCGGCGCGCTGCTCGAGGGCACGGTGTTGACCTCGAGCGGCGGTGGCTTCCAGACCCGGCTGGTGGTCAGCAAGGGAATCGGCAAGGTGAGCCTCGGCCTCGCGCTGGCCGTCCAGCACGCCGCGAGCGCCACCCGCTTCGTGCCCGGGCTCGAGGCCAGCCTGCGCCTCACCCCGTTCGGCGTCGCCCGCACACCGGTGTTCGAGCTGTACCTGCGCGGCGACGTCGTGGTCGACAGCGCCCATCCGGTCGCGATCCTCGTCGGCGGCCGCGCGACCCTCGACCTGCTCTGAGCGAGCCGACAGCGCGGGGCCGGCCCTGACCTCGAAAGCCTGGCTCAACGACCGGCGGCGCGGGCCCAGTGGGTGGCGCCGGGCACGGCCGGGCGCTCGCCGCCGCGCACCAGGTAGCGGACCGCGCCGGCCAGGCCCTCGAGCGTGAGCTGCCACATCGGGAACAGCGCCGCGATCACCTCGATCGTGGTGCCGGCCCAGTAGCGATCGGGCTCGGGGTTGAGCCAGGCCGCGCGCCGGAAGTGGGCGGTGAGCTTGCGGAGCTGCTCCTGCCCGGGCTGGCGACCGCCGTAGGCGTAGTAGATCGCGCCGCCGGGATCGAGCAGCTCGGCCGGGTGCATGAGCGCGTCGCCGATCACGACCAGCTTCTCGTCGCGGTCGCTCTTGTGCATGAGATCGGCCAACGCCACCTTCTGGCGGAAGTGGGCGTCCTCGTAGACGTGCTCGTAGATGCAGTTGTGGAAGTAGTAGCTGCGGAACTTGGCGAACCGGCCGGCCCGCGACGCGGCAGTGAACAGGCGCGAGGCCAGCTCGGCGTGCGGATCCATCGACCCGCCGACGTCCATCAGCAACAGGACCTTGACCCGGTTGCGGCGCGGCGGCCGGAACACCAGCTCGAGATCGCCGGCGTTGCGGCAGGTCTCGTCGACGGTCTCGTCGAGATCGAGCTCGTCATCGGCGCCCTCGCGCCCGAGCTGACGCAGCCCGCGCAGAGCGACGTCGATCTGGCGGACGTCGAGCACGACGTCGCGCCGGTACTCCTGGTAGCGGCGCTCGCCGGCGATCTGCATCGCCGACCGGCCGCCGCCGGGGCCGACCGCCATGCCGGTCGGGTGCTTGCCGCCCTGGCCGAAGGGCGACGTGCCGCCGGTGCCGATCCAGCGGTTGCCACCGTCGTGCCGGCCCTTCTGCTCCTTGAGGCGCTCGGCGAACAGCGCGCGCAGCGCCTCGAGGTCGAGCGCCGCCAGCGCGGCCCGCTGCTCGGGCGTCAGCTCGGCCATCCGCCGGGGATCGCGCAGCCAGTCGAACAGCTGCTCGGTCAGCGCCAGCGCGTCGGCGTGGACGTCCTTGAAGTACGCGGCGAAGGCGACGTCGAACGCGTCGTAGTCGGACAGCTGCTTGATCAGCACGCTGCGCGCGACCCGGTAGAAGCCGTCGAGCGAGCTGTCGTGCAGGCCGAGCGCCAGCGCCTCCATCAGCGCCATCCACTCGTGGGTCGAGACCAGCACGCCCTGCTTGCGCAGCTCGAACAGGAAGTCGACGAGCACGGTCGCTAGGCCCGGGCTCGCTTGCCGACCAGCTCGACGTCTTGCTCGGTCTTGAGCAGCGTGCCGAGGAACGGGATACCGCCGCCGACCCGGCCGAGATCGACGCCGGCCTTGCGCAGGGCGCAGATCCAGTCGATCAGCTCCG
>JAYVSF010000245.1:0-16367 GCA_043775605.1 Myxococcales bacterium | reverse complement strand
GCAAGACGATCCAGGTGCTGGCCCTGCTGCTGGTCCGCCGGCGCGAGGCGGCGCGCGGCGCCCGGGCGACGACGCCGGTCAGCCTGCTGGTAGCGCCGGCCTCGCTGCTCGGCAACTGGACCGCCGAGGTCGAGCGGTTCGCGCCGAGCCTGCGCGCGCGGGTCGTCCATCCGTCGGCGATGACCCGGGCCGAGCTCGACGGGCTGACCGCCGCCGGTCTCGACGCCGACCTGATCATCACGACCTACGGCACCCTGCACCGGATCGCGGCCTTGAGCGAGCGGTCGTGGGATCTGGTGATCGTCGATGAGGCCCAGGCGATCAAGAACCCCGGCGCGCGCCAGACCCGCGCGGTCAAGCGGCTCACCGCCCGGGCTCGCATCGCGCTCACCGGCACGCCGGTCGAGAACCGGCTCGGCGATCTGTGGTCGATCTTCGACTTCGTCAACCCCGGCCTGCTCGGCAGCGCGCGCCAGTTCACCGCGTACACCAAGCAGATGGCCGAGCGCCCGAGCAACCCGTTCGGGCCGCTGCGCGAGCTGATCCGGCCGTACCTCTTGCGCCGGCTCAAGACCGATCGCACGGTCATCGCCGACCTGCCCGACAAGACCGAGGTCAAGGCCCACTGCGGGCTCAGCCGCGGCCAGGCCGCGCTCTACCAGCGCGCCGTCGACGACCTGGCGGCCGAGCTTGCGCAGGGCGCGACCACCGGCAACGCAGGGATCCGGCGCAAGGGCGTGGTGCTGTCGTACCTGATGCGGTTCAAGCAGATCTGCAACCACCCGTCGCAGTGGCTGGCGGACGGCACCTGGGCCGAGGCCGACAGCGGCAAGTTCGGCCGGCTGCGCGAGCTGGGCGAGGTGATCGCGTCGCGCCAGGACAAGGTGCTGGTGTTCACCCAGTTCCGCGAGACCACCGCGCCGCTGGCCGGGTTCCTCGCCGGGGTGTTCGGCCGGCCCGGCCTGGTGCTGCATGGCGGCACCGCGGTCGGCGCGCGCAAGGAGCTGGTGCGCCGGTTCCAGGACGACGAGACGGTGCCGTTCTTCGTGCTGTCGCTCAAGGCCGGCGGCACCGGGCTCAACCTGACCGCGGCCAGCCACGTCATCCACTTCGATCGCTGGTGGAACCCCGCCGTCGAGGATCAGGCGACCGATCGCGCGTTCCGGATCGGCCAGCGCCAGAACGTGCTGGTCCACAAGTTCGTGTGTCGGGGCACGGTCGAGGAGAAGATCGACACGATGATCGAGGACAAGCAGACCCTGGCGCGCGAGCTGCTCGCCGGCGGTGGCGAGCTGGACCTCACGGCGCTCGATGATGGCGCGCTGATGCAGCTGGTCGCGCTCGACCACCGGGCGGCGACAGGAGACTGATCGACATGGCCTATGGATATGAATATGGCTACGGCGGTTTCGCGCCCTACGTCTCGGTCGGCGAGCGGCGGCGGCGAGCGGCGGCGGAGATGGCCAAGCTCAAGAAGAAGGGCCACCCGGTGTCGCCGGTGGTCATCGCCGGTCGCAAGATCGCGACCAGCTTCTGGGGCCAGGCGTGGTGCACGAACCTCGAGGCCTACGCCGACTTCTACAGCCGGCTGGCGCGCGGGCGGACCTACGCCCGCAACGGCTCGGTGGTCGATCTCCAGATCGCGCAGGGCAAGGTGGTCGCGCGGGTGGCCGGCAGCGAGCTGTACCGGACCACGGTGACCGTCGCGCCGGTGGCGGACGCGCGCTGGCAGGCGATCCGCTCGGACTGTGCCGGCAGCATCGACTCCTTGGTCGAGCTGCTGCAAGGCCGGCTGTCGAAGGCGGTGATGGAGCGGATCAGCCGGCGCGCCGACGGGCTTTTCCCGGCGCCGACGGAGATCGATTTCGCGTGCTCGTGCCCCGACGGCGCCTACATGTGCAAGCACGTGGCGGCGGTGCTGTACGGGATCGGCGCGCGGCTGGATCACGCGCCCGAGCTGCTGTTCACGCTGCGCGCGGTGGATCACGGCGAGTTGATCGCGCATGTGGCGAAGATGGCGCCCTTGACGCGCAAGGGACCCGCGGCGAAGCGAGTGCTGGAGGACGACGGGCTGGCGGAGCTGTTCGGGCTGGAGCTGGCGATGGAGCCGGAGCCGAAGCCGAGCCCAAAGCCGGAGCCGAGTCCGAAACCGAAGCTGAGTCCGAAACCAAAGCCGAGTCCGAAACCGAGCCCGAAGCCGAAGCCGAAACCGAGTCCGAAACGGAGCCCGAAGCCGAAGCCGAAACCGAGCCCGAAGCCGAAACCGAGCCCGAAACCGAAGCCGAACAGATAGCGCACGGCCGACGGCGAGCGGCCGTAGCGCGTCAGTTCTTGGCCGCGGTCTTCTTCGTCGCCTTTGCCTTTGCCATGTCTGCTTCCTTTGCGGGGTGAGAGCTGCCGGTCCGGTGCGCGCCGCGGCGGCCGCGACGGTCTTGCTTGGCGTGACGGATCGCCTTGGCCGGCGATCCGTACTCGTTGACCCAGTGGCCGTCGGCGAACGTGATCTGGTAGCCGCCGTGGAGGAGCTGGAACGGTCGCGTCACGAGGCCGAGGTGATCGAACTTCACCGAGCGGGGCCGGTGAAACGTCTCGAAGTAGGTCGGATAGACGAAGTTGCTCATCCGCAGGCCGTCGATCTCGAAGCCCTTGTGCTCGACGGGATCGGCGGCCTCGTAGCAGTACATCGTCCCGGAGTGCGGCTGCCGCGCCATCATGTTGTTGCCGGGATCGATCAGCATCTCGACCAGCTCGTGCGAGGCGGTGAGGCTCGCCGGCTGGCGGTGCTTGCGGCTGGTCCGGATGAAGACCTTCGACAGCGGCAGTCCCTCCCTCGTGACGTCGTGCCGCGCCGAGATGTCCGGGTGCTCGGCGTCGGCGTCGTCCATGAAGACGAGCCCCCACGCGCCCGGCCGCGGCCCGTCGGTGTGGACCAGCCTGGCCGGCGTGCCCCACACCGGGGCGACGTGGTCGTCGACGTAGACCTACAGCGCGGCGATCAGGCGGTCGAGATCGAAGCCGAGCGGCTCGGTGGCCCGACTGAAGCACGCGATGGTGGGGACATGCGGCTTCCCGACGGGGAGTCTGGGCATCGACCCGCTCATCTTCGCACCCGCGCGCGACGAATCGCAACGCGTCCACTGCGGGTTTCAGCGTGGGCTGCGCGCGAGCTCGGCCTCGAGCGCGGCGATGCGGGCGCGGGCGGCGGCCAGCTCGCGCTGCAAGCGCAGGATCACCTCGATGCCGGGCCAGTCGATCGCGAGGTCGCGCCACAAGGTCCGCGCGACCAGCACGACGTCGACGTCGACGATCGCCAGATCGTCGGGGCCCGGCGCGATCAGGCCCTCGTCGACCAGGCGGGCGATGAGCTCAGCGTCGCCCTCCACCAGCGCGACCAGGGACTGGTAGGTGAAGCGGGTCGCGGTCACAGCGTCAGCCCGTCGCGCACCGGGGTGGAGTACGCGGCCTTGCTCGCGCGGGCGGCGGCGGCCAGCGCGTCGTCGTCGCCGTCGGGCAGGCGGACCTCGAGCTCGACGATCAGGTCGCCGCGCTCGGTCTTGCGGGGCACGCCCTTGCCGCGCAGCCGGAGCCGGGCGCCGGCCTGCGAGCGCGCTGGCACCTTCAGCATCACCGGGCCGTCGAAGGTCGGGACCTCGACCGTGCCGCCGTTGTAGGCCTCGTCGAGATCGACCGGCAGCACCAGGTGGAGGTCGAGGCCCTCGCGCCGGAGCCGCGGGTGGGGCGCGACCTCCATCTCGATCACCAGATCGCCGGCGGTGCCGCCGCGCGCACCGACGGCGCCCTTGCCGGCCAGCCGGATCACCGAGCCGCTGTCGGCGCCGGGCGGGACCCGGACCCGGACCGTGCCGTGGCCGGGGACCTCGATCGCGATCTCGGCGCCGGTGATCGCCTGGCGCAGGTCGAGCGACAGGTTGGCGTGCAGGTCCTGGCCGCGGCGCGGTCCCTGGTGGTGGGCGCGGTTGAACATGTCGGCGAAGTCGAACTCGATCGGCCCCTGGTCGAACTGGCTGGCCCGCTGCTGGCGGGTGCCCTTCCAGCGCGCGTACTCGCGGGCCTTGTCGGGATCGAAGCCGCCGGCCAGGGACTCCTCGCCGAACTCGTCGTACGCGGCGCGCCGCTTGTCGTCGGACAAGACCTCGTAGGCCGCCGCGATCTTCTTGAAGCGGTCCTCGGCCGCCTGGTCACCAGGGTTGACGTCGGGGTGGTGCTTGCGCGCCAGCTTGCGGTAGGCGGTCCGGATCACCTCGGGCGAGGCGTCCTTCGCGACACCGAGGACCTCGTACAACGACGTGGGCACGGCCGACTCTAGCAAGCGCAGCGGCCGCCGGCGGGCCGACGGGATGGCACCGGTCGTGCAAATGACCCGGGTCATGCGCAACCTCAAGGCTCTCGTCATCATCTCGGCTCTCGCCCTCCCGTTCACCGCGTTCGCCGCGCCGGATCAGAAGCCGGCCACGCCCGCCGCGCCCGCCGCGCCCACGACCCCGGCGCCGGCGCAGGCCACCCCGGCCACCCCGGCCGCCCCCGCCGGTGCCAAGATCAGCAAGCACAAGGTCAAGAAGGCGCCGAAGAAGCCGGCCGCTACCAAGGGCTCCTGATCGCTCGCCAAGCCTCGCCAACGCTCGCCGCCACGCGCTGCCCGCCCACGGACCGAGAGGTCGGTGCGCGGGCGGTCGTGCGTCCGGAGGCGTCGTCGCGCGCGGCGAGATGCGCGGCCTCGACGGGAACGCGGGCTACAGCCCGAGGCTGGCGCAGGCGACCGCGACCAGGTGATCGAGGTCAACCGGCTTGTCGAGCATGAGCACGCCGAGCTGCTCGGCCTCGGCGTGGGTCGCGGGGTCGCCGAAGCCGGTGATGAGGATGACCGGCAAGACCCAGTCGACCTGGCGCAGCAAGCTCACGATCTCCATGCCGGTGAGGCCGGGCATGCGGACGTCCGAGATGATGATCTCCGCCGACATGCGGGTGTCGGGTGGCGGCGCCAGGCCGCGGTCGACGATGAGCTGAGCCAGTTCCATGCCGTTCTTGGCCTCGAGCACGACGCAGCCCCTCCGCTGCAGCTTGGTCATGAGCAGGCGCCGGAGCTCGTCGTCGTCCTCGGCCAGCAGCACGACCGGCTGCGGCCGCTCGGGCAGGGCGGAACCGACGGGCACGGTGGGCTGAGGCATGACGATCCTTGCAGGTCAGGGGGGGAAGCGGGTCGGGGCATCGTGCCCCGTGGGGCAGGTCGCCCCGCCCAGCGCGCGTCAGGCTCAGGGCTGGGGTACGGCCTCGGCGTCGAGCAGGAGCTGGCAGGCGGCCGTGGTCAGGTCGTCGAGATCGACCGGCTTGTCGAACACCGCCGCCGCGCCGAGCAACAGGGCCTCGTCGTGGACCTCGCGCGAGCCGAACCCGGTCATCAGGATCACCGGGACCCGGACGTTGGCGCGCCGGAGCAGGCGCAGCACGTCGAGCCCGGACCGGCCGGGCATGCGCAGATCCGAGATCACCAGCGACGCCGGGCGCTGGTCGGGCGCGATCGGCTGGACCGTGTGCTCGACGACCAGCTCGACCAGCTGGGTCCCGGTCCGGGCCTCGACCACGTCGCAGCCCTGGCGCCGCAGCTTGCGCGCCAGCAGCCGCCGCAGCTCGTCGTCGTCCTCGGCCAGCAGCACGACCGGTTGCTCGCTCGGCACACCTTGGACCTCGGGGGCGCGGCGCATGGGCTCGACGATTGCACCGGGTGTGCCAGGCCGCGACGACCTCGGGGAATGCTGCCGGCACGACGGATGAGGTCTACGCTGAGGTCGAGATGAAGCTGACCGCCAAGTTCCTCGCTGCGTTCGTGATCACGCTGGCGATCGCGCTGGCGGTCACGACCTGGCTCAACATCCGGCGCGAGAGCAAGCTGTTCGATCGCGACCTGCGCGGCGACGTGCTCATGGTGGGCCACCTGGTGGCCGAGGCCCACGACGAGGCGATCCGCGCCGGTGATCTGCCGCGCGCGGCGGCGGTGATCTCGGCGGCCAACCACGTCCGCACCGGCTACGTCGTCTCCAAGCTCCCGGCCGACGCGGTGCCGGCGCCGCTCGCGGGCGTCGTCGCTGGTGGCTCGCCGGTGATCCACCGCGACGATCACGCCCTGCCCGAGGGCCGGCTCGATCTCTACCTGCCGCTGCGGGCGGGGCCGGGCGCCACCGCGCCCCGGGTCCTGCGGGTCACGGGCTCGCTGGCCGCCGAGCGCCGCTACCTGCGCGACACCAAGCGGCGGGCGGTGCTGGCCAGCCTGGCGGCGCTGGCGCTGGCGGCGGTGGTCGCGGCCGGGCTCGGGGTCCGGCTGATCGCGCGGCCGACCCGCGCGCTGGTCGACAAGGCCCACCGGGTTGGGCGCGGCGACTTCAGCCGGCCGGTGCAGATCGATCAGCGCGACGAGCTCGGCGACCTCGCCACCGAGATCAACGCGATGACCGCCGACCTGGCCACCGCCCAGGATCGCCTGCACCGCGAGAGCGCGGCCCGGGTCGCCGCGGTCGAGCAGCTCCGCCACGCCGACCGGCTGATGACCGTCGGCCGGCTGTCGGCCGGCATCGCCCACGAGCTCGGCACGCCGCTCAACGTGATCGAGGGTCGGGCCAAGATGATCCAGCTCGGCGAGGTCGAGGGCGACGAGATCGGCGACAGCGCGCGGGTGATCGTCGAGCAGTCGAAGCGCATCACCACGATCGTCCGCCAGCTCCTCGACTTCGCCCGGCGCGGCGATCGCGCGGCGCGGCCGATCGATCTGGTCCAGCTCGCCGGCGAGGCCCAGCGCCTCCTGGCCGCGACCGCGCGCAAGGCCGGGGTCGAGCTCGACGGTCCGCACCGGGCCGAGCCGCTCGAGGCCCTGGCCGACGACGGCCAGGTGCTGCAGGTGATGACCAACCTGGTGGTCAACGGCATCCACGCCACGCCGACCGGCGGTCGGGTCACGATCGAGATCCGGATCGCGTCGGTGGCCACGCCGCCCGACGGCGCCCGGCCCGGCGACTACGCGGTCATCGACGTCGTCGACACTGGCCGCGGCATGGACGGCGCGACCCGCGAGCGGATCTTCGAGCCGTTCTTCACCACCAAGGAGATCGGCGAGGGCACCGGCCTCGGCCTGTCGGTGGTCCACGGCATCGTCCACGACCACGGCGGCTGGGTCGAGGTCGACAGCACGCCGGGCGCTGGCAGCCGGTTCTCGGTCTACCTGCCGCGACCGTGATCGTGGTGTAGCCTTGCCGCCATGAAGGATCGCGTGCTCGTCGTCGACGACGATCCCGAGATGGTCGCGATGATCGAGCGCGGCCTGACCCGGCGCGGCCTCGACGTGGTGACCGCGACCAGCGGCGACGCCGGCTTCCGCGCGCTCGAGCACGAGGACGTCCAGGTCGTGGTCACCGACCTCAACATGGCCGGGATGAGCGGCCTGGCCCTGACCGAGCGGGTGGTGGCCAACCGGCCGGGCCTGCCGGTGATCGTGCTGACCGCGTTCGGCAGCATGGCGGCCGCGGTCGGCGCCATCCGCGCCGGCGCCTACGACTTCATCGCCAAACCGGTCGAGCTCGACGCGCTGGCCCTCGCGGTCGAGCGCGCCGGCCGTCATCGCCGGCTGACCGAGGAGCTGGTCCGGCTGCGCCGGCAGGTCGGCGGCGAGCGCGACGCCGAACTGCTCGGCCAGAGCGCGGTCATGCGCGAGGTCTTCGATCTGATCGCGCGGGTCGCGGCGACCGACGCCAGCGTGCTCATCACCGGCGAGAGCGGCACCGGCAAGGAGCTGGTGGCGCGGGCGCTGCACCGCCAGAGCAAGCGCGCCGCCGGCCCGCTGGTCGCGGTCAACTGCGCGGCGATGCCCGAGACCCTGCTCGAGAGCGAGCTGTTCGGCCACGTCAAGGGCGCGTTCACCGACGCCCGCGGCAGCCGGCCCGGCCTGTTCGTGCAGGCCAGCGGCGGCACCCTGTTCCTCGACGAGATCGGCGAGATGCCGGCCGGGCTGCAGGCCAAGCTCCTGCGCGCGCTGCAGGAGCGGCGGGTCCGGCCGCTGGGCGGCGAGGCCGAGGTCGCCTTCGACGCCCGCCTGGTCACCGCGACCAACCGCGATCTCGAGCGGGCGATCGAAGCCCACGGCTTCCGCGAGGATCTCTTCTATCGCATCAACGTCGTCCACCTGCCGCTGCCGCCGCTGCGGGCGCGCGGCGGCGACGTGTTGCTGCTGGCCCAGCGCTTCCTGACCGACACCGCCGCGCGGTTCGGCAAGGCGGTCGCTGGCTTCACCCCGGCGGCGGCCGAGCGGCTGTCGGGGTACGACTGGCCGGGCAACGTGCGCGAGCTCGGCAACGCGATCGAGCGGGCGGTGGCGCTGACCCGCTTCGACAACCTCACCGTCGAGGATCTGCCCGAGCGGATCCGATCGTACACGCCGAGCGCGGTGGTGATCGCCGGCGCCGATCCGACCGAGCTGGTGTCGCTCGAGGAGGTCGAGCGCCGCTACATCTTGCACGTGCTCCACGCCGCCGGCGGCAACCGGACGGTGGCCAGCGGCATCCTCGGCCTCGATCGCAAGACCCTGTACCGGCGGCTCAAGGCCTACGGCCTCAACGACGAGTAGGGCCGCCCCCGCGCGGAGCGACCTTCACGCGATCACGAGAGTTTGTGAAACAACTCGTTTCCGTACAGGCGCGGCCGACGTTCCTCGTCGGCGAGCCGATCAACCAGAGGCTGAGAATCTGCACAGATTCACAGCCTCCGAGGGCCGTCGCGGTCACTTGCTGGTGGCGGGCTTGTGCGAGCGCTTGCCGCCCTTGCTGTGGTGCCTGGCGGTGCCATGCCGTGCCGAGGTCTTGCCGGACGACTTGACCGCCGACGGCGCGGTGGGCGCGGGCTTGGTGTCCGGATCGGCCATCGCGGTCAGCGGCAGGGCGAGGATCGTGGTCAGGGCGAGGATCTTGAAGATGCGCATGATGAACTCCTTCGGGTTGGACGGTCGCTGAGGCTCCGAGCGCAGCTCGGGCCGGGGTTGAATGTCGAGATCGGGTCGGCACTCCGGTGCCGGGCCGACTGATCGACGACACAGGGTTGATTCTTGGCAACCCTGTGAGATGCAGTGCAGCGCGTGTGCCATCGCAAGTCGTCGGGACCACGCGCAGGTCGCGGCGACGTCGTCGGGGCACATCGCCGCGCGAGGCAGGTTGCCCCGCCCGCCACACCTCGACTGGCTAGCGCGCGAGGCGCGGGTCGGGCAGGTGGAGCAGGTGGCGGGTCAGCGCGGCCAGCTCGTCGAGATCGAGCGGCTTGTCGAAGACCGCGACCGCGCCGAGCGCGAGCGGTCGCCATTGAACCGGCTCACCGCGGCGTCCGCGGCTTGCCAAGCGCCCGTCGCACCGGCGGCGTGGGCACGGGGGCCGCGAGCAGCGCGGCGGTGCCGCTGGCGATCGCGAGCTCGCGGGCGCCCTCGACCGTCGCCCACTGCACCGCTTGGTAGCGGCCGGCGACGGCGCACGGCCGGCCCCGTAGCCGGGCGTCGACGGCGGTGATGTCGAGGCGGCGGTGGCTGAGGGTCTGCTGGTGGTGGGCGCGGACCGTTGTCGCGCCGGCCAGCGAGTTGCCGACCGCGCGGGCAGCGTCAGCGGCGTCGGCGCCCTGGGGCAGCTCCCACAGGCCGGCGAACAGGCCGGTGGCGGGCCGCTGGCCCAGCAAGAGCTCGCCGGCGCGCTCGACCCACAGCGCGATCGTGGTCACCAGCGGGAGGTCGGCGGCGCGCTTGCGGGCGGGCACGCGTGGCAGCTCCGCCTGGCGGCCGCTGGCCCGCGCGGCGCACGCCGTGGTCAGCGGGCAGGTCAGGCAGCTCGGCGAGGTCGGCGTGCAGACCGTGGCGCCCAGCTCCATCAGGCCCTGGTTCAGCTCGCCCGGCTCGACGCTCGCGGGGCGGGCGGCCATCAGCGCGCCGGCCCGGTCCCAGCTCGCGCGCTGGCCGGCGCTGCTCTTGACGTCGTCCTCGATCGCGAACACCCGGGCCAGCACCCGGGCGACGTTGCCGTCGACCAGCGGCGCGGCCTCGCCGAACGCGATCGACGCGACCGCGCCCGCGGTGTACGCGCCGATCCCGGGCACCGCCCGCAGCTCGGCAGCGGCCGACGGCACCGCCCCGCCGCGCTCGGCCGCCACCCAGCGCGCGCCGGCGTGGAGGTGGCGCGCGCGCCGGTAGTAGCCGAGCCCCGACCAGGCCGCCAGCACGTCGTCGAGCGGCGCCTCGGCCAGCGCGGTCACCGTCGGGAACCGGGTCATCCACTTCTGCCAGTACGGGATCACTGTCGCGACCCGGGTCTGCTGCAGCATGATCTCCGAGACCCACACCGCGTACGGATCGCGGGTCCGGCGCCAGGGCAGATCCCGGCGGTGGCGGCGGTAGTGCAGGGCGATCGCGGTCGCGATCGCGGTCAGCTCGGCGGTAGCCGGCGCGGTCACCGGGGCCGATCGTCGTCGCGCGCGCGCCACGCCCCTTCGTATCACGCCGTCCGACGCCGACCCCGAAAACGCCACGAGCGACCCGGGTGGGTCGCTCGCGACACCGTGACGTTGACCGTCGCGGTTCGATCGGTCGGGGCGGGTGCCCCGCGCTGATCAGTCCTCCATGTCGTGACCGCCGCCGGCGCTGCTGGTCGCGTTCTCCTTCTTGGGCCGCTCCGCGATCAGGGTCTCGGTGGTGAGCATGAGCCCGGCGACCGAGGCCGCGTTCTGCAGCGCGGTGCGCACGACCTTGGTCGGGTCGATGACGCCGTTGGCGATCAGGTCCTCGTAGACCAGGGTCGCGGCGTTGAAGCCGAACGAGCCCTCGCCGTCCTTGACCTTGGCGATCACGATCGAGCCGTCGACGCCGGCGTTGGCCGCGATCTGGCGCAGCGGCTCCTCGAGCGCGCGGCGGACGATGTTGACGCCGTAGCGGCGATCGTCGGTGTAGGTCAGCTTGTCGAGCGACGAGATCGCGCGGATCAGCGCGACGCCGCCGCCGGGGACGATGCCCTCCTCGACCGCGGCGCGGGTGGCGTGCATCGCGTCCTCGACGCGAGCCTTCTTCTCCTTGAGCTCGACCTCGGTGGCCGCGCCGACCTTGATCACGGCAACGCCGCCGACCAGCTTGGCCAGCCGCTCCTGCAGCTTCTCGCGGTCGTAGTCCGAGGTGGTGTCCTCGATCTCGCGGCGGATGGTCTTGACCCGGCCGTCGATCGCGTCCTTCTTGCCCGCGCCCTCGACGATCGTGGTGTTGTCCTTGGTGATGACGATCCGCTTGGCCCGGCCGAGGTCGGCCAGGGTCAGGTTCTCGAGCTTGAGGCCGAGATCCTCGGTCACCGCCTGGCCGGCCGTCAGGATCGCGATGTCCTGCAGCATCGCCTTGCGGCGATCGCCGAAGCCGGGTGCCTTGACCGCGCACACGTTGAGCGTGCCGCGCAGCTTGTTGACCACCAGGGTGGCCAGGGCCTCGCCGTCGATGTCCTCGGCGATGATCACCAGCGGCCGACCGGCCTTGGCGACCTGCTCGAGGACCGGCAGCAGGTCCTTCATGTTCGAGATCTTCTTCTCGTGGGTGAGGATGAAGGCGTCGACCATGATCGCCTCCATGCGCTCGCTGTCGGTCACGAAGTACGGCGACAGGTAGCCACGATCGAACTGCATGCCCTCGACGACGTCGAGCTCGCTGGTGAGGGTCTTGGCCTCCTCGATCGTGATCACGCCCTCCTTGCCGACCTTCTCCATCGCCTCGGCGATCATGTCGCCGATGGCGACCTCGCCGTTGGCGCTGATCGTGCCGACCTGGGCGATCTCCTTGTGGTTCTTGGTCTCCTTCGACTGGCCCTTGAGGTGCTCGATGACCGCGGCGACCGCGGACTCGATGCCACGCTTCAGGTCCATCGGGTTGAGCCCGGCGGCGACCAGCTTCGCGCCCTCGTTGTAGATCGACTGGGCGAGCACGGTCGCGGTGGTGGTGCCGTCACCGGCGACGTCGGAGGTCTTGGACGCGACCTCCTTCACCATCTGCGCGCCCATGTTCTGGAACTTGTTCTCGATCTCCACTTCCTTGGCGACGGTCACGCCGTCCTTGGTCACGGTGGGCGAGCCCCACGACTTCTCGATGACCACGTTGCGGCCGCGTGGGCCGAGGGTCACCTTGACCGCGTTGGCGAGCAGGTTGAGACCCTTGGCGATCTCGGAGCGAGCCGCAGTGGAGAACACGATTTCCTTGGCAGCCATGGCAGTTCCTCGTTCTTCGTTTCGGTGTCGTCGGTGAGGACGGACGGGTTCGGTGAGTGGCGTCGGTGGACGATCAGTCGAGGATGGCGAGGATGTCTTCCTCGCGCATGATCAGGTGCTCGTCGCCGTCGATCTTGATCTCGCTGCCGCTGTACTTCGAGAACAGCACCTTGTCGCCGGCCTTGACGTCCAGAGCGATGACCTTGCCGTCCTTGTCGCGCTTGCCGGCGCCCACGGCGATGACCGTGGCCTGGATCGGCTTCTCCTTGGCGGTGTCCGGGATGAACAGACCACCGGTGGTCTTGGTCTCTTCCTCGAGGCGCTTGACCAGGATGCGATCGTGGAGCGGGCGGATATTCATGGTGTCGTCTCCGAACGTTGAGCGTGGGTAAGGGGGTGGGGCGGGCGAGGCCGCCCCGTCGCCGCCTACATATAGTCATGGCCGCTGCGCTTGGCAACCCCTGGAGGTGAGTGCCAAGAACTTCGCGAACGCGCAGTAATTTCGAATATATGCAAGATCAGGATGTTGGCCTGGCCGGGCCCCGAGCGGAGGCCCGCGCGATGCTGGCGACGGCCCGCGCGGGGTCGTGGTAAAGCCGACCGCCATGGCGCTCACGGATTACGAGAAGTACATCCGGACCGAGGAGTTGCTCGCGCTGCAGAAGCCGGCCTCGGCGCTGAGCTGCCACGACGAGCTGCAGTTCCAGGTGGTCCACCAGGCCGCCGAGCTGTGGATGAAGCTGATCGAGCACGAGCTGACGTTCGTGTGCGAGCTGCTGGCGGCCGACGACGGGGTGCGGCCGCTGACCCACCTCGGCCGGGTCGCCCGCATCCAGCGGGTGCTGCTGCACCAGCTCGACGTGCTCGACACGATGGCGCCGGTCGACTACATGACGATCCGCACCGGCCTCGGCCGCGGGTCGGGCCAGGAGTCGCCCGGGTTC
Source organism: Myxococcales bacterium (assembly GCA_043775605.1). GTDB lineage: Bacteria > Myxococcota_A > Polyangia > Haliangiales > Haliangiaceae > UBA2376. The sequence goes on along the minus strand of JAYVSF010000245.1, from coordinate 3,159 downwards.
AAGGCCATGCTGCGGCTGCCAGGCGAGCTGGTGTGGCCGGCGTTCGCGGCCTTCCTCGATCGCCGTGGCGTCGCCCTGCACGCGATCTACGAGCGCCCGCACGATCAGCACGGGTTGTTCCAGCTGTGCGAGGCCCTGGTCGAGTACGACCAGCTGCTGCAGATGTGGCGCCAGCGCCACCTGATGATCGTCTACCGGACCATCGGCGCCGGCACGCCGTCGCTCAAGGGCAAGCCCAGCGAGCTCCTGGCCCACGGCATGAAGCAGCGGTTCTTCCCGAAGCTGTGGGACGTCCGCGACGAGGTGTTCGCCGACTGGACCGCCTCGATGCAGCAGGCTGGCAAGGACCACGGCTACCACGGCTGACGCTCGCCCTCCTCTCTCGGGGCCGCTCCGCGCGGGCCCAGGATGCCCATGACCCTCTTCGACGATCCGCTGCTGGCCTGGCGCGCGAAGTTCCCCGCGCTCGAGACCTGCGTCCACATGATCTCGCACTCGCTCGGCTGCGTCCCGGCCCAGGCCGAGGAGGATCTGGCCGAGTACTTCGACCTGTGGGCGACCCGCTCGATCACGGCCTGGAACGAGTGGATCCCCGAGATCAGCCGCGCCGCCGCCCGGATCGAGAAGCTGGTGTCGGCGCCGGCCGGCACGGTCACGATGCACCAGAACGTGTCGACCGTGATGGCGGTGCTGGCGTCGTGCCTCGAGTACACCGCGGCCCGCAACAAGGTCGTGTACGAGACGCTGATGTTCCCGACCGTGTCGTACGTGTGGAAGGCCGAGGAGCGGCGGGGCGCGGTGGTCGAGCTGGTGCCGTCGGCCGACGGCACGACGGTCGACGCCGACGCCGTGTGCGCGGCCATCGACGAGCGCACCATCGTGGTGCCGATCCAGCACGTGGTGTTCAGCTCGGGCTTCATCCAGGACGTCAAGAAGATCGTCGCCCGCGCGAACCAGGTCGGCGCCCACGTGATCCTCGACTGCTACCAGTCGATCGGCACGATCCCGATCGACGTCGTCGATCTCGGGGTGGCGTTCGCGTGCGGCGGCTCGGTCAAGTACTTGTGCGGCGGGCCGGGCGCTGGCTGGCTGTACGTCCGCAAGGATCTGATCGAGCAGTTCGCGCCGCGGGTCACCGGCTGGTTCGGCAACGCCCATCCGTTCGCCTTCACCATGCCCGACCAGGACTACGCCGACTCGATCATGCGCTACCTCGGCGGCACGCCGGCGATCGCCGCGCTGTACCAGTCGCGGGCTGGCCACACGATCGTCGGCGAGATCGGGGTCACCCGGATCCGTGAGAAGTCGCTGGCGCTGACCGCACAGGCGATCGGCTGGGTCGACGAGCTCGGCTTGCAGCTCAACAGCCCGCGGCCGGCCGCCACCCGCGGCGGCTCGGTGGTGTTCGACTTCACCGGCGCCGCCGATGTCTGCCGCGAACTCAACCGCCGCCGCTTCTTCTGCGATCACCGGCCCGGGGTCGGCATCCGCATCGCGCCGCACTTCTACAGCAAGGCCGAGGAGGTCGAGCTGTTCTTCGCCGAGTTGAAGGCGATCCGCGGCTGACCACGCCAGGGGATCGGCCCGGCACACCTCGTCGTCGGGCAAGGCCTCGGCCAGGCACGCGAAGCGCGCCTCGCATGGTCCCAGCAGGCAGGTGGCGATCCGGTCGAGCGCCGGATCGCCGAGCCAGGGCCAGCGCGGGTCGTCGCACGCCACCGCCAGCGGGCAGCGCCGCGCCATCCGGCAGGTCGCGATCGCCGCGGCCAGGGCCGGCGTCACCGGCGGCGGGCGTTCGCGGTCGAGCGGCGCGCCGTCCGCCCACGCCTCCGCCCACTCGGCCCGCCACCGCCCGAGCCAGTCGCTGCAGGCGTCGACGCAGCCGGCGCCGCCGCACCGACCGTCGGCGCAGGCCACCGTGCACGCCGCCCGCCGCGCGTCGTCGTCGAGCGGCGCGCCGCGCGGCCACGCGCTGCACGCCATCACCATCAGCGCGCTTGCCGCCACGGCCCACGTCACCCGCGCTACTCTCGTCGATCGACCGTTCGCCACCCCCGCCGCCTCAGCACGGCCCGTGCCAGCGCCAACTCCGCGGAGCATGGCCGTCGCCGTCCGGCCACCGGCCACCGCGTCCGGAATCCGGCCACCCGCGTCCGAAATCCGGACACGACGGTCGCCGTCGCGCGGGCCGCCGCGAAGTGCTACCACCGCCCGAGATGCGCACGCCCCTCCGTCCGTCGTTGCTCGGATCGCTCCTCGCGATCGCCCTGCTGACCACCGCGTCCGGCCCGGCTGCCGCCAAGCGCCGGCCGCCCATGCCCGGCCTGTCCGACGCGATCGTCGCGCGGTTGCCGCCGGCCGGCTGGCTGGTCGCCCACGCCACCGATCGCGGCCAGAACGACTGGTTCGCCATCACCCGGGTCGGCGCTACCGGCGCGGTCGAGCTGACCCACGAGGCGACCGTGCCCGACGCCGCGACCTGGCTCGACGGCCACGCGCTGGTGACCATGACCACCGACGTCGACAGCGACATCACCACGGTGCGCCGCTACGTCGACGGTCGGGCCGACGAACAGGCGACCGTGATCGTGCCGGCGACCGCGTGGGCGCTGCCGAAGGGCAAGACCCTGGTCGACACCCGCGCGCCCGAGCTGTGGCTGGGCAAGGCCGGCGCGGTGTGGCTGGCCCGCTGTCACACCACCCGGCCGCGTGGCAACGACGAGGTCTGCGCCGGCCGGGCCTGGGTGCGCGTCGACGGCGGACTGACCGCGGCCACCAGGGCGCCCGCCAAGGTCCGGCTCGCCGCGCCGGCAGTGCCCAGCCTGCGCCAGGGCGGCGCGCTGCCGAAGGGCATCAAGGCCCCGGCTGGCTTCGCGGTCACGCTGCGCAAGATCACGGTCGACGATCCCGACCAGCACGCCACCGTGAAGGGCTTCGCGTGCGCCGGCCCGGGCGCGGCGCCGGTGCTGTGGCCGAGCGCCGCGGTCACCGACTGGCAGTTCGACGTCCGCCCGACCAAGGTCCGCTGGCTGGCCACGACGCCGCCCCTGTTCGCGGTCAGCGGCAAGGCCACCAACCCGGTCGACGAAGTCACCAGCGAGGACCGCGTCTTCCGCGGCTGCGCGGCGAAGGCCCTCGAGGACTTCGTGTGGCTCGGCG
>JAYVSF010000244.1:0-5590 GCA_043775605.1 Myxococcales bacterium | reverse complement strand
CACCCGGTTCACCGACGATCTGACCGTGTTCATCGGCCAGCGCCTGCAGTTCCGGGTGACCCGCTACGAGCCCGGCGCGCGCGGCAACCTGGTGCTGTCGCGGCGCTCGCTGCTCGAGGAGGAGCAGGGCAAGAAGGCGGCCGAGCTCAAGGACAAGCTGGTGCCCGGCGCGGTGCTGCGCGGCAAGGTCACCGGCTTCAAGCCGTTCGGCGCGTTCATCGATCTCGGCGGCATCGAGGGCATGATCCACGTCAGCCAGCTCGGCTACGGTCGGGTCGCCAAGCCCGAGGACGTGCTGAGCCTCGACCAGGAGGTCCAGGTCCAGGTCCTGAAGATCGAGCAGGCCGAGCCGGGCAAGAAGCCGCGCATCGGCCTGTCGCTCAAGACCCTGCAGGCTGATCCGTGGGTCGAGGCGACCCGCGATCTGCCGGTCGGCGGCCGGATGACGGGCCAGATCACGCGGCTCGCGGACTTCGGCGCGTTCGTGCAGGTCGCGCCCGGCGTCGAGGGCCTGGTCCACATCAGCGAGCTGGGCGCCGGCAAGCGCATCAACCACCCGAAGGAGGTCGTGGCGGTAGGCCAGGCGGTCGAGGTCACGATCCTCTCGATCGACGTCGACAAGCACCGGCTGTCGCTGTCGATCGAAGGCGCGGCGCGCGCCGCCGAGCAGGCCGATCTGGTCGAGGCCCGGGCCGCGTCGCCGAGCGCGCCCGGCAGCCTCGGCACCCTCGCCGACAAGCTGAAGAAGCTGCTGGCGAAGAAGTAGCCCCGCGTCCGGTCGGGGTCTGTCAGTACAGGCCGACCAGGATGCTGGTGCCGCCGCGGTGGAGCGCGTCGTGGGCCTGGTCGAGGCCGTCGTGGCCGGGCGCGGTGACCATGAGCCGGTAGGGCAGCGCCACCGGCTGCATCACGAACCGGAGTTGGCCCAGCCGCCGGTCACCCCGCCGCCGGCGGCGTTCGGCGACTTCGTGCCCGCGGTGACAAGAGGAGCGAGCGCAAGGACGTACGACGGGGGCGCGACATCATCACCCCTGTAGTGCGCGCTCGCGCCGAATGTGACGCCCGCCGGTCAGGGCGGCGGCGAGCCGGGGGTGCGGCCGAGGTCGAGGTCGCCCGGGGCCGAGCGTGCCCGCAGGGTCGTGCCGGCGAAGCCCTCGACCTGCCACCGCGCCTTGCTGGCCATGATGCCCTCGGTGCTGAACGTCACCGGCGGGGCCGCGGTGTCAGTCTTCCACAGCTCGCTGCCGGCCGGCGACCGCACGGTCACCTGATAGCGGTCGACGTGCGCCACCGGCGTCCAGCTCAGCTCCACGCTCGCGACCCCGCCGCTCGCCATGAAGTTCGCCACCGGCGCCGATAGCACGATGGGCCCGGGCTGGTCCGCACCCTTGCCGCCGCACGCCACGGCCAGCACCGCCGCCGCCATCGCGATCGATCTCGTCCAGCTCATCGGGTGACGGTACCGCAGCCGCGGGCTACCGGAGCGGGAGGTGGACGGCGCGGGGCAGCGTGGTGCGGCGGCGGCGCAGGCGGGTCAGGGCGAGGAGCGCGAGACCAGCGGCGCCGAAGCCGGTGGTCGCGGCGGCGAGGAGCGCGAGCCTGGTGGGAAGAGGCGACGTGTGGCGGACGGCGGCGGGTGAAGCTGGAACGAGCGCGCTCGATGGAGACGCGGGGTCGAGCGCAGGCCACGCGGCGGGCGCCGAACGCGGATCGGCGGTGATGAGGACGCCGGTGCGAGTCGCGGGAACGACGGCGAGGGTCGCGGGCGCGTCGGTCGTCGGGCAACCGGCGAGGTTGGCGAGGTTCTGGTAGCCCGCGGCCGAGGTCTGCACGAAGGTCGACGCGAGGTCGACGACGACACCGTCGAGCGAGAGCTCGCGCAGCCCCGGCCGCGGCGACCGGACCGCGATCGTGCCGGCCATGGCCGGGACGCCGGGCGCGACGTCGCCGCACGGCGCGCAGTACGTTACGACCTGCGGGCGGGACTCGAGGAGCACGCGGGCTCGCGCGGCGACGGCGGGCTCGACCTGGCGACAATCGGCGTGGGCGGTGGTGGCGAGCGGTGCAACGCCGGCACCGAGGAGCACCAGCGCGATCATCATCTTCGTCGTCCGGACGTTCATCGCTTCCTCCCGAGGCTGACGTCCGCGAACTCGACCAGCGCGCCGACGACGAGCGCGATCGCGACCATCACGGCGCAGCCGGCCAGCACCCAGCCAGCGTGACCGGCGAAGTCGTCGCGCCGCGCGGCGCCGTTGGCAGCCGGCAGCACCAGCGTGATCAGCAGGTACGCGACGAGCGGCACCGCCATCCAGCGCAGCCGCGCCAGCCGCTCACGCAGCGCCGACATGACGCCTCCGGTTACCGGCCGCGCGCGCGACGGCGTAGAGCCCGCACAGCCCGCCGAGGTAGACCGCGATGCCGACCTGCTCGTGGACCAGGGCGCGATCGTGGCCGCCGAGATCGATCGACCCACGATGGATCGCGATCGCGATCGCGATGCGCACGGTGTTGACGATCAGGGTCGCCATGAACGCGAGCCCCGCCGCGCCGACGAGCCGGGTCGCGGTCGCGCGCGCCGAGGTCATCGCCGGCAGCCCGCCGAGCGCGAGCGCGAGGAACGCCGCGAGCGCGAAGTTCACCCCGGCGCACGGCGGCGCGATGATGAAGCCGAGGTCGGCGTCGACGTAGCCGGCCGCCGGGTCGTAGCCGAACCGGGCGCCGGTCACCCACGCCACCAGCCGCGCGGTCGGCGCGAGGATCCAGCGGAGGTCGGCCGCGGTCGCGTCGCGGTAGGCCTGCTTGCCGACGACCACCACCGCCAGCGCGACCACGACCGCGGCGAGCTGCCAGCGGCGGGCCGGCGTCAGCGGCGCGATCACGCCAACACCCGCGCCCGGCGCCGCCAGCCCAGCAGGCCGAGCCCGACCAGGCCGAGCAGGATGGGCAACTCCGGCTCGGTGCCGACCTCGGCGTCGATCGCGAGGTCGCTGACGCCGGCCGGCATCGGCAGCGGCTGGTCGACATCGGTCGAGCCGCCGGTCGTGCGCACCACCTGCTCGACCGCGATGAACGACGTGAACCGGGTCAGGAGGTTGTAGGTCAGGCCGAGCTTGATGACCTCGTCCTTGTTGGCGTCGCCCTCCTCGAAGTCAGTCAACTCGGCGACCTTGGTCCGGGCCCACAGGTACGACAGCGCCGCGTTCCTGGGGTCGGGCGTCGCCGCGCCGACGTCGATCGTGCTGACGAAGCGGCCGCGGCCCGACAGCCCGGTCAGCGACACCGAGCCGGACGGCGTGCCCCTGTACTTGCCGAACACCACGACCGGGCGGCTGGCGAACACGTCGGGCAACGCCGCCGGCTCGACGTCGTAGGTCGCGAGCTTGTCGAACGTGACCGCGACCCGGGTCAGCACCGGCGCCTCGACGTAGGCGCGGAACTTCGCGGCGGCGGCCGCGGCGTCGCGCGGGTCGAGGACGACGAACGGCTCGCCCTGCCCGGCCTTGGCCACGCCGTCGATGAGGTGGCGATTGACCGAGGTGCCGATGCCGAACGAGAACACGTTGGCGTCGCCGAGGTTGTCGCGGACGTAGTGGAACAGCGCCGACTCCTCGCCGATGTAGCCATCGGTGACGACGACCAGGGTCCGCGACACGTCCTTGCGGGCCCGCGGCAACGTCATGGCGCGCTGGAGCGCGGGCAGGAGCTCGGTGCCGCCGCCGCCGGTCTCGGCGTCGATGTAGCTGATCGCGTCGGCGATCGTGGCCGGGCTGGCGTCGACCGACGTGTCGCGATACAGGCTCGACGCGCCCGAGAACAGCAGGACGTTGAAGCGGTCCGTCGGGCGCAGGCGGCCGAGCAGGTCGCGCATCAGCGCCTTGGCGGTGTCGAGGGGGAAGCCGTGCATCGAGCCCGACACGTCGAGGATGAACACGTACTCGCGCGGCGGGATCAGCTCGGGCGCCGGCCGGCGCGGCGGCTGGACCATCAGCAGGAAGAAGTTCTCGGTCTTGCCCGGGAACAGCAGCAGGCCGGGCGTGATGTCCTCGCCCGCGAGCCGGTAGCGCAGCACGAAGTCCTTGTTGCCGGTCGCGGCGCCGTGATCGAGGGCGACGGTCGCGCTGGTGTTGCCGGCCGCGTACGTGGTCTTGATCGCGTGCGACGGCGAGTCGAGCGACGTGATCGCCATGCCGGCCGCGACGCCGACCGCGATGTCGAAGTCGTAGGTCGGCGCGGCGCCGGCCGGGGTGTAGCCCGAGGCGATGAACTGGTTGGCGAGGTCGGCGACGTCGACGGTCGCGCTGGCGTAGCGCGGGCCGACCACGGTGGGATAGACCAGCTCGTAGACACCGTCGGTGGGGACCAGCAGCTCGGTGTAGCGCAGCACGACCTCGATCCGGTCCTTCGGCAGAATGTTCGCGACATTCATCGAGAACACGTTCGGCCGGTCCTCCTCGAGCAGCGACGCGGTCTTGCCGGCCGCCTTGGCCTCCTCGTATTCCTTCCGCGCCTCGTCGCGCTCCTTGATCCGGGCCTCGATGACCCGGGCGCCGAGCTTCATCGTCAGGCCGTACACCGCGGCCCGCGTCGACGCCGGGAATACGTAGCGCGCGCTGATCGTTCGATCGCCGTCATTGCGATAGGTCTGGGTCACGACCACGTCGGCGATCACGCCGCTGATGTGGACGTCGGCCCGCGTGCGCTCGAGCGGCAACGCCTCGACCCCGGGGTCGGCGCCCTCGACGACGAAGTACGGCGACAGCGACTTCGTCGCGTCGTCGGCCGCCGCCGCGCGCGGCAGCACGAGGGCAGCGAGGAGGGTGAGGACGGCGAGGATCCGGGTGGCCATGGTCATCGCCCGAGCAAGCCCGATGCCATGCCCATCCGCGCGTCGTCACTGCCACCGTGTCCGCTCGCCCACGCGCACTGTGGCCACGAGGCGCCAACCTGCCGGCGGCGCTGGGCCAGGTCCCGTTCACGGTGACCGTGGCAAGGATCGAGGATCGAGTTTGCCAGCGAGGTGCCGGGCGGGCAGTGTTCGTCCTGCGCCGCCCGAACAGTGAACGGTGACGCCGGCGCGCGCTTCGGGCTCCAGGTGGCAGCCGAGCTCGTGGCGCGGGGCGTTCGCAGCGGCGAGACCTTCCGGATCATGCGCAAGGCGCTGGGGATGAAGGCCAGCGAAGGGGCCCGGGTCATGAACGTCGACGCCGAGACCATCTCGCGCTGGGAGAATGGACAGCGGGACGTCGACTGGCCCGAGTTCATGGTCCTGGGAGCGCTGGTCGACGACAAGCTCGCGAGCCAAACGACCATCCTCGAGCGCGCCAAGGCCCTCGCAGAACCGCAGACGAGCCGCTACGTCCAGCTCCGATTCCTGCGGCCCTGATCGCTCTCGCCCGGACCGCCCTGCCCGACGCGCACACCAGGCGGAGGTGCGACGACGCGCCACCCGGCGATCAGCATTTTACCGGCTAGCATCGGTACGATGGGCGCGAGGAGGTAGCCATACTTGACGACCGTCTTGTCCGCCAGATCCCGCGCCACCAGGTCGATGGTGACGTCGGACATCGTCGGCACCGCGCCGGCCGGC
>JAYVSF010000243.1:0-8334 GCA_043775605.1 Myxococcales bacterium | reverse complement strand
CCCGCCGGCCGCCGCGCGCGTCACCACGCCGGCGGCCGCGCCGCCGACCTTGACCTGCCCGCGCTGCAGGCAGGGGACGATCATCACCGGCGCCCGCGGCTGGGGCTGCTCGCGCTGGCGCGAGGGCTGCGCCCTCGTCATCTGGTTCGAGACCGGCGGCCGGGCCGTCACCGCCGCGCAGCTCCGCGATCTCGTCACCCGCGGCAAGACGCGCAAGGCCCGGTTCGTGTCCGAGCGCGGCGCCCCGCTCGACGGCCGCCTGGTCCTCGATGTCACCGCCGCCGGTGGCGCCGCCCGGCTCGAGCCGGCCTGACCTGGCCAACCCATGTGAGGCCTGTACCCCCAGGTCCGTGGACCCCAGCCGGTGGTCCGGCATGAGTGATCACCCGTATCTGCGGACGGTGAGACCCGGTATGCTGCTTGCGTGCTGTCGCCCCGCGGGCCGCAGTGCCCGCCCCAGGAGAGTGTCATGCCAACGTCCCAGCAGGTCGCCGTCGCGTTCGGGGTCCTCGTCTCTGCCGCCGCGTGCAACGGCAAGATCATCGGCCCGAGCGGCAACGGCGACGACGACGGCGGCAACACCCTGATCGACGCGGTCCTTCCGATCGACGCGCACCTGCCGCCGCCGATCCCCGCCGACTGCCTCGAGTCGGCCAACCGCGGCCTCGCCTGGCTGGTCACCCAGCAGGCCGGCGACGGGTCCTGGGGCACCACCTACCGGGTCGCGACCACCGGCTTCGCCGTGCTCAAGCTCGAGACCTACGCCGCCGAGATCGGGACCTCGCCGTTCGACCCCGGCTTCATCTATGTCACCCAGGTCACCAAGGGCCTCGACTACCTGTTCCGGCAAGGCTCGAAGCCAGGCATCAGCGCGCAGCCAGCCGGCAACCCCGACGGCAACGCCAACGGCATCGGCGTCATGTTCAGCGGTCTGATGTACGAGAACGCGATCACGCTGATGGCGGTCGTCGCCGGCGCCGAGCCCGCGCGCATGGTCACCACCGCCGGCAGCGCGCTCGCGGGCATGACCTTCCGCGACGTCGCCCAGGAGGCGGTCGACTACTTCGCGTTCGCACAGTCCGACTCACCGCAGTCGTCGGCCGGCTCATGCGACCGCGGCGGCTGGCGCTACTCGCCGTTCGATCACAACAGCTCGGCCGGCGACAACTCGGTGACCCAGTTCGCGACCCTGGCGCTCGAGTACGCCCGTCACCCCGAGTACCACTTCGAGATCATGATCCCGGACTGGATCAGCACCGAGATGCGCGACTGGGTGACCTGCATCCAGAACCACGACGGCGGCGCCATGGACGGCTCGTCGGGCTACACCAACCCGAACCAGATCCTCAACGCGTACAAGACCGGCGCGCTGATCCAGCAGATGTCGTTCCTCGGCGACAACCCCAACGGCCCCAAGGTCGCCGCGGCGGTCAACTTCCTCGGCCGGCAGTGGGCCGACACCAGCGGCATCGGCTGGAAGCAGGCCCCGATCTCGAACTACCTGACCATGTACTCCATCATGAAGGGGATGGAGTCGATGGCCATCACCGATATCGGCGGCATCAACTGGTACCGCGAGTTCTGCGACCAGCTCAAGCTCGAGCAGAACGCCGACGGATCGTGGCCGTCGAGCCAGTACGAGCAGGAGCGGGTCGGCCCGGCCGGCCTGCAGTCGACGGAGTGGGCCCTGCTGGTGCTCGAGCGCGCGGCCCCGCCGCCCGAAGTCATCCCGTAGCGTGGCGCGTCCGTCGCTGGCAGTCCTCATCATGCTCGCCGGTTGCGGCAGCTGCGAGCCGACCCCGCCGATCACCGCCACCACGCCGTCGGCGCCCTCGGCCCCCGCGCCGCCAGTCGCGCCCTCGGCTCCCGCGCCGCCAGTCGCGCCCTCGGCCCCCGCGCCGCGGTCCGCGGCCCCGCCGATGTTCGGCATCGGCGGTGGCGAGGCCGATCCCCACACCCACGTCGAGTTCGACGTCCCCGGCAAGCTGGTCGGCGCCAGCGTCCGCGTGGTCGTCGATCGGGTCGCGCCCGTCGGCCTCAACTTCTTCGCGCTGCAGGTCGACTTCGACAACGGCACCTGGGCCCACGGCGGCGTCCAGGACGTCGACGGTCCCGACGGCTCGCGCACCCGCCAGATCAACTGGGGCGGCCTCGTCGATCGCGGTGGCGGCAACGCCGACTACGACGAGGAGGACGACCGCGCCGACCTCGAGGCGATCCAGAATCCGCCGGCCGGCCTGCACGTCGGCCCGTACGCCTGGCGGACCGGCGTCGCCTACGAGTACCTGCTCGAGCGCGGCGCGCAGGTCACGCTGCCACCGGGCAGCTACCGGCTCATCCCCGATCAGCCGCCGGTGCGCCTGCGCCGTCCGCGCACGATGTGGGAGTGGCGCTTCACCGTCCGTCCGGTCGCGCCCGCCGACGGCGCGCCGTTCGTCGCGGTGCTCTACGACGCGGCCGACGCCTTCACGGCCCTCTACGTGTGGAACGAGTCAGGCTACGGCTCGACCGACGGCGGCCAGCACACCACGTGGTCGGCGCTGCGCTACACCGCGCTCGGCTCGACGACCTCCGCCACGCCGACGTCCTGGTCGCGATTCTGACCCACCCAACCTGGTAGCGGCCGGCCCGCAGGCGGCTACGGACCGGCCTGGCTCGCGTCGACCTTGCGGTGGCCGGTGACGTCCCACGACTGCGTGCACGACGGCCTGGCGTCGACGTAGTACTCGGCGACCAGCACCATCTGCACGGCCCCGTCCTCGCCGATCGTGCCGGCGATCGAGGCGCGGAGGTCAACGTTGTCGGTCGCGGTCTTGCCCAGCCGGGACGTCGCCTTGACCCGCCCGCCCTTGTTGGCCGACCCGTTCAGCACGGCCAGGCCGGCGACCTGGATCGCGACCACCTTCGGCTTGCGCTTCTCGATCACCACCGTGCCGTCGGACAGCGCCAGCCCGGCGTCGCCGCAGTTCGATGTCACCGCCTCGAACCGGACCTCGAACTGCCCGGCGACCACGTCGGCGTAGTCGGCGCGCGCCGACGGCATGGCCGCCAGCGACGCGACCGCGATCGTGACCCCGAGCGACGCACGGATGAGGCTGTTCACCGCCCGAGGGTCGCCCGGATCGCGGGCCGGCGCGAGGGCTGCGCGCCGTTCCTCGCGCGCGGCGCGGAGACTGTGGATCTTTCAGATTCCCAGCCTCTGGTTGATCGGCTCGCCGACGAGGAAAGTCGGCAGCGCCTGTACGGAAACGAGTTTGCTTCACAAACTCTCACAGGGTTGGCCAAAACCAACCCTGTCTCGTCGATCGATCGGGCCGGCACCAGAGTACCGGCCCGATCTGTACGGAATCAGAGACGAGGGTTGGTCGCCGCGCCCCGGCGAGTCCTCGGAGACCGCATTCTGACCAACCCTCTCAGTCGGTGCAGGCGCCGGGGCCGATCAGGCCGCGATCGCCCGTCGCGGCAGCACCTGCGCGGCCGTCGTCGCCGCGCGCACCGGGGCGTTCCCTCCACGGCGCCGGCGCACTACCCTCGGGTCGATGGCTGACGTCCCCACGCTCGCGACCGCTCGGCTGCGCCTCCGGCGGTTGACCGTCGACGACGCGCCGGCGATGGCCGGGCTGCTCGGCGACGATCACGACGCCATCCAGCGGACCGGCCACATCCCCGACCCCTGCACGGTCGACGGCGCGGCCGCCTGGATCACGATGCGCAGCGGCCCCGGCAGCCACCCGTTCGCGATCGAGCACGGCGGCGCGATGATCGGCGTGATCGGTTTCACCTCGACGGCGCGCGCGCCGACCTGGGCTACTGGCTCGGCCGCGCCCACTGGGCGCACTGCTACGCCACCGAGGCGGGCGCCGCGGCGCTCGCCCACGCCGCCGCGCTGGGGGCGCGGGTCGTCGCGGCCGACACCTTCACCGGCAACGACGCCTCGGCGCGGGTCCTGCGCCAGCTCGGCTTCGTCTACCTCGACACCATCGACGAGGCGCAGCCGGTCCGGGGCGGCGTGCGCCGCATCGATCTCTTCGAGTGGCGCGCGCCGGCTTGACCACCAGTCAAGCGGTCCCGCTCACGCGGCGTCGCCCGAGCTCGCCATCGTCAGCGGCAGGATCAGGCCGAGCATCGGGAGGTGCAGGAAGGCGCCGACGGCGGCGACCCCACTGGCGGCGGCGAGGGCGCCGGCGTAGGCCGCGAGCTGGCCGGCGTGCCGGGCGGCGCGCTCGAGGGCGGCGGCCTCGCTGCCGGGGAAGGTCTTGTGATCGATGACCGCGCGTCCGCCGGCGTGCTCGATCACGAGATCGGCGGTGCCGACCAGCACGGTGCCACCAACGAGCCGGTGCCGGACCGGCAGCTCGACGAGCGCCCGCGCCCCGGGCCAGCGTCCGGCGATCCACGCACCCAGGCGGTCGGCGGCGGCCAGCAAGTCGTCGACGGCGATCGCGCCGGCCACGCCCCAGCGGTGCAGCAGGCCCGCGGCCAGCGCCGCGCGATCCTCGCCGGGCGCGTCGGCGGCGAGGAAGCCGTGGACCGCCTGGCCGAGCGCGGTCATGTCGGGCGCGCCGTGCAGCGCGACCCGGGGCCCGATGCGGACCGGCGCGCCGACGGTGCTGGTCACCGCGGCGAGGCTCGACGGGTTGACCCGCGCGGGCGGGTGGTCGACGGCCGCGCGCGCCGGGTAGGCGAGGCCGCTCACCCGGTGGCGGTCGACGCCGGCCACGGGCACCAGCATCCTGCGCGGCACCACGAGCGCGCGGCCCGCCCACACCACGGGCCCCAGCTCCGGCGGTTCGATCAGCAGCGGGCCATCGGCGCCGGCGAGCCGCGCCAGGATGCCCTTGGTGAGGTTGTCCTCCATCGCGGCGAGGACGAGGTAGTCGCGGGCCCGGGTCCAGCCGACGTACAGCAGGCGCAGGGCCTCGCGCTCGGCCTTGGCCCGCAGCTCGGCGAACTCGGGACCACCCTCGAGCCGGGTGCGGACCTCGGCCTTGTGGTTGTGGTACGGGTCCGGCCAGTAGCGGATCCAGCGGCCGCGCAGCGGGTCGGCCGCGTCGAAGGCGTCGCTGGTGGTGCCAACGTGCACGCCGGTCACGATCGGCTCGCGCGAGCCCTCGAGCCCGAACAGGATCGTGATCGGCCACTCCAGACCCTTGGCGGCGTGCCAGGTCGAGACCGTCACGACGTCGTCGCCGCCGCGCACCGCCTGGCGATCGGCGGGCGCGATGCCACGGAAACGGTCCTCGGTCTCGAGCATTCCGAAGTACGAGTTGAGCCCGGCAAGGGTCGGCGGCGCATGCTCGGCGGTGCGCGCGGTCACGTACGCGACCGCGTGGGCCCGCAGCCGATCGAGGTTGGCCAGGCGATCGGCGGCGTCGCCCCACCCGCGGCACAGCCCGGGCAGCTCGATCGTGGCCAGCGCGGCGTCGAACGCGGCGAGCACGCCGAGGCCGGGCGCGCCGTCGTGCGCCTCGCGGATCGCCCGGGTCAGCGGCTGCTCCACCACCGGTGTGGCGAGCACCTCGGCCAGCCAGGTGACCGGCTGATCGGCGTGGGTGACGACGCGCGCGAGCTCGGCCGCGGCCAGCGAATCGCGCGGGTCGATCCAGAGGCGGAGCGCCGCCAGCGCGACCCGGCCCTCGAGCGTGGCGCACAGGCCGAGGCGCGGGACCACGGCGTCGATGTCCAGGCACTTCAGGGCCTGGGCGATGCCCTGACTCTGGCTGTTGGTGAGGCAGAGCACCGCGATGTCGCCCGGGCGGGCCGCGCGGGTCTCGCGGGTGCCGCGGACACGCACGCTGGGTGGCTTCGCGAGCAGCGCCTGGATCCCGGCGGCGACGCTGTGCGGCAGGTCGCTGGTCCGGCGGCGATCGGGGACGTCGAGGCACCAGCGCTCGACGATCGGGCCGAGGCCGGCGGGCTCCTTGGGCTCGCCGGCCACCAGCCGGGTCCGCGCCGATGGGATGCCGTGCCGCTCGAACGCGGGCGCGAACAGGTCGCTCGTCAGCTCGACCAGCGCCTTGCGGCTCCGCCAGGATCGGTCGAGCGTCTCGGGCGTGCCGCGCTTGAGCGCGTCGGTCACCGCCGCCCCGACCAGGTCAGGGTCGGTCCCGCCAGCGCCGGTGTAGACGTCGTCGATGGCGCTGTCCATCAGCCGCGGATCCGTGCCGCGGAATCCGAAGATGGCCTGTTTCTGATCGCCGACCCACACGGCCCGCTTCGCGAGCGCCGCCAGCCGCAGGAAGATCGCCAGTTGCAGCGGGCTGGTGTCCTGGAACTCGTCGACCAGCAGGAGATCGATCTCGCCGGCGAGGCTGGCCTGGACCTCGGGCATCGCGAGCGCCTCGAGCGCGTAGACCTCCTGATCGATGAAGTCGATCGCGCCCAGCCCGCGCTTGCTGTCCCGGAACGCCACCAGCCCGGCCTGCGCGATCGCGAAGACCAGCTCGATGGCGCGCGCGAGCGCCCGGTGCAGCGCCGGATGGCGAACGTGCGCGGCGGCCGCGGCGTTGACCGGCGCGGCGTACGCCCGCGACTCGCTGGTCGGGCGGTCGCTCGCGAGCGTGGCCCACTCCGGCCAGGTCAGCGCGCCGCGCTGCAGGCGGGTGAGCAGGCGCTGCGCGTTGGTCGTGTACTTCTGCGTGCCGCTGGTGACGTCGCCGTCGAGATCGACCCGGGCGAGGTAGTCAATGAGCGCGGCCTCCAGGGCGCGGTCGAGCGCGGCACCGTCGGCGGCCGGCGGGGGCAGCCGGGCCCGCAGGCTGGTCAGGCTGTGCGCGGCCGACGCCGGCAGCGCGGTCGGCGCGATGCCGTTGACCCGCGCGGCCTCGATGACCCGGCGCACCTGGGTCATCCAGTCGAGCTGCGGCATGGCCACGGCCAGCGCCTGCAGCTCCGCGAGCGACTCGGCCGCGACCACCGTCGCCAGGGCGTCGCGCAGCACCGCGTCGGCCAGCGGGACGTCGAGCACGCGCAGTCCGGGCGGCAGGCCGAGCTCGAACGCGAAGTCTTCGACCAGGCGACCGCATACCGAGTTGACCGTGCCGATGCGCGCGGCCAGCAGGCGATGGGCCGCCTCGACGTGGTTGGCCGCGAGCAGCTTGCTGCGCGCCCGCTCGGCCAGCTCGGCGGCGGCCTGGTTGGTGAACGTGGTCGCGACCACCGCCTCCGGGCGCGCCGCGCCGCTCGCGATCGCCTCCTCGAGGAGGCCGACCAGCCGCGTGGTCTTGCCGGTGCCGGCGCTCGCGGTGATCACGTGGATCGCGGTCATCGCAGGCTCCGGCCGCACAGCATGTCGAACTCGCAGTACTTGCAGCCCGGCGCCACGGTCAGCTCGTCGGTCAGGATCGGCTTGACCTCGCCGCCGTGGGCGCCCGGGGCGTGGGCGACGGCCGCCGCGAGCTGCGCCCGCCGCACGGCCAGGCTCCGTTGCGCGCCGGCCCAGGTCGCGTCGAGGCGCGCCGGGTACACGATGGCCTCCGGCAGCTCGACGCCGTCCTCGACGTGGAGCTCCTGGCTGCGCAAGATGAAGTAGCCGGCGCGCACCGGTGCGCCGGCCTCGCTCACCAGGTGGGCGTAGGCGGCGAGCTGCAGCGCGGTGCCCGCGATCAGCGCGTCGACGTTGCTGCTCGTGCCCCACTTGAAGTCGATCACGACCCGCGGCACGTCGAGCACCAGATCGGGACGACCGGCGAGGTCGAGGTGCGCGTCCGACCGCTGGTAGGTCTGCTCGCGTGACCGGATCGTGGCGCCGGCGAGGATGCGGCCGAGCGTGCGCGCCGACTCGACGATGGCGTGGCGGACCTCGGCGGCGTCGTTGCGATGACGCGGCAGGAACAGCGGCGCCGCCAGCGTCCGGCCTTCGTCGTCGAAGCGGGCCCCGGCCGCCGCCGCCGCGCTGTCCGGCGTGTGCGGGGTCGCGAAGACGTGTTCGAGGATGTGGTGGGCCAGGCTGCCCGCCAGCAGCGGGCCCGGCCCGCTGGGCGCCGCCGACGCGCCGGCGCGGACGTGGGCGTGGTAGTGGAGCGTCCAGCGCAGGGAGCAGCCCAGTAACGCGGTCAGGCTCGACGGCGACTCGGGGCCCGCGCGGGTCAGGCCGGCGACCGGCAGCGGCCACTCGGTGCGCGCGGTCGGCAGCGATCGCAGGGCCACCTTGGCGCGCCTGGCCTCGGCGCGCGCGATCGGCCGCTCGCGCACCAGCCGCGCGCTGCCCGCCGGTCCGTCGAGCACCGCGGCGCCGATCTCGTCCCACAGCGGGTGCGGATGGGCCTTGTCGCCGGCGGCGTCGAACGTCGGGCACACCAGCACGAGCTGGTCCGCGCACGCCATCGGCCGGCG
>JAYVSF010000242.1:0-12703 GCA_043775605.1 Myxococcales bacterium | reverse complement strand
CGCGCCGTCGGCACCGGCGACGCCGTCGGCACCGGCGACGCCGTCAGCGCCGGCGGGACCCTGCGGTCCGATCGCGCCGGCGGCACCGGCGGGACCGATCGCGCCGGCCGCGCCGACCGGCCCGCGCGGTCCGATGGAACCGGCCGGGCCGATGGCACCGGCCGGGCCGATGGCGCCGGCGGGACCGACGTCACCGGTCTCGCCCTTCGCGCCCGCGAGGCCCTCGGGGCCGCGTGCGCCTTCGATGCCCTGCGGACCTTCGGCGCCGACGAGCCCCTGCGGGCCCATCTCTCCCGGGATGCCGCGGGCACCGACGGGACCCGCGGGTCCGGTGGCTCCGGCGGGTCCGACCGGCCCGGCGGGTCCGACGAGGCCTTGGTTATCGGTGGGGGTCGACTCGCCGCACGCGGCGGCGAACATGAGGAGCGTGGTGGCGATCTTGGCGAATGGGATGTTCATGTTCTCTCCTGACACCTCGATTCGCCCATCTCGCGCCGGCGTTGAGGCCGACGTCGCCGATCCCTGCGCATTGCCACACGCGCCGATCGTCGCTCCTTCGCACGGGGTGACGTCTCGCTCGCCGCGAGCGCCCTCGTCGACCGCTTCTCGCCGCTGTTCAGTTACCGTCGGGCTTGCGGACCACGAGCGCCTTGAACTCGTGCGGCACCAGGCCCATCAGCCGGTCCTCGATCTTGTCCCAGCGCAGCTCGCCGACCTGGGTGAGGTCGAGCTTGCCGTCGCAGCGCGCGGCCAGGAGGTCGCGGGTGTAGCCGAGCTTGGGCAAGTCGACGCCGGCCGCCGCCGCTAGCGCCCGTAGCGCGCGGAAATGGCTGCGGGTGGTGGCCAGGCCCTCGGTGTCGCGCTGCAGATCGATCAGGTCCATCACGAAGTCGATGCGGCCGTCGAGGCCCTTGGCCTTCGCCGCCTGCAACAGGTGGCCGAAGTGGGTCGACAGCTCGGGGTGATCGAGGTGCGACGACAGCTTGGGCCAGGTCATGCGGTCGCCGAACTCGGTGACCACCGCGGTGCCGTCGGGCGCCAGCCAGCCCGCGATCTTGATCATCAGCTCGAGCGCGCCGGTCAGCAGGTAGAACGGCTCGGGCGCGTCTTCGAGGATGATGCCGAGCTCGGTCACCAGCTCGCCGGGCCGGCCGAGCGTGGCCAGCAGGGCCGGCTCGACCTCGCCGCCCGAGCCATCGGCCGCGAGGCCGACGTCGGGGCGCGACAGCTGCACCGCCGGCAGGTCGCCGACCATCTCGTTCGCGAGGATCAGGTCGTAGCCGTCGGCGGCCAGCTCGGCCTTGAGGACATCGCCCTCGAGCACGGTGACCGGCAGGCCCTCGCAGCGGGTGCGCTGGGCCGCGGCCAGGGCCGGCGCGATCTCCTGGATCGTGTAGGTCACCTCGAGACCGCGGGCCTGAAGCGCCTCGCACACCGCGCGCGCGACGTAGCCGAGGCCGGCGCCGATCTCGAGCACGCGGATCCGCCGGCTCGGCAGCCGGTTGTCCTTGGCGAGTCCCTCGACCAGCGCCGCGCCGTAGGTCTGGCCGTGCAGCGCCGGGTGCGGCTCGCGGAACAGGTGCGAGAGCGTGGTCTCGCGGTGATCGAACTGCGCGGCCGCGTCCTTCACGCCGTCGCGGTAGTAGTCGTCGGTGGCGACGTCGGTGACCGGCGCCTCGAGCGGCTCACCCAGCTGCCAGCGCCGGTAGGGCATGGTCGAGGCCAGGTAGCGCGGCGCCATCTGCGGCCGCTTGGCGAACATCGACAGCGGGAACGCGCACAGCTTGATGGCCTGGACGTCGGAGTGGGCCAGCCGCACCACCAGCGCCTGCAGCTTGGCCCGATCGTGGACCGCGCGCAGCTCGTTGAGCCGCTTCTCGCCGTCGAAGTCGTCCCACATCCGGGTCTCGTCGGCGTCGAGCGCGACCTGCTGGACCGGCCTGTCGCCCCACGCCGTCCAGATGGTCACGCGGTCGCCCGCGCGCTGCCACACGTTCCACTTGCTCTTGATCGCGATCATCGGCCAGATGCCCTCGAGCTCGACATCGTCAGGCTCGATCAGGCAGGCGTGCTGGTAGAAGACGTCGACGAACTGCTGCGGCGACTGGCCCTCGAACGCGTCGGCGTGGCGCGCGACGACGTCGGCGGCCTTGGTCGGCCCGGCGAACTCGCCGAGGAACGCGATCAGGTCCGGGCTCATCTGCAAGAGGTAGCCGTAGAGGTCGTGGTAGAGGTAGACCGCGCCTTGGTGGGCGAAGGTCGACAGGTGGTGCGAGCGCTGCAACACCTCGGGTGACGCGGGCCCCTGATTCATGGGCCGTTGGTACCATGGTCGCCGCGGCCGGTGCGCCGCGGAGCCGTATGCCGTACCTGTTCGAGACCGAGGAGCACGCCGCGCTCCGGGCCCAGGCCCGCCGCTTCGCCACCGCCGAGATCGCGCCCCACGCCGCAGCCTGGGAGGAGGCCGCCGAGTTCCCGCGCGCCCTGTATCCGAAGCTGGCCACGGCCGGGCTGATGGGGGTCGGCTACCCGGAGACGGCGGGCGGCGGCGGCGGCGACCTCGGCCACGTGCTGGCGGTGGCGGAGGAGCTCGTGCTGGCCGGGACCTCGGTCGGCACCGTGGTCGGCCTCGGCAGCCACGGCATCGCCGCGCCGCCGCTGGTCCGATTCGGCACCGCCGAGCAGCAGGCCCGGTTCGTGGCGCCGGTGCTGCGCGGCGAACAGATCTGCGCGCTGGCGATCACCGAGCCCGGCGGCGGCAGCGACGTCGCCGCGCTCACCACCCGCGCCGTGAAGGACGGCGATCACTACGTCGTCACCGGGGCCAAGACCTTCATCACCTCGGGCTGCCGCGCCGACTGGGTGCTGACCGCCGTCCGCACCGGCGGCGTCGGCCACGGCGGCATCTCGTTCCTGGTGATCGAGCGCGGCACGCCCGGCTTCACCGTGTCGAAGCAGCTGCGCAAGACCGGCTGGTGGGCGTCGGACACCGCCGAGCTGGCGTTCGACAGCTGCCGGGTGCCGGCCGGCAACCGGGTCGGCAGCGAGCACGGCGCGTTCCCGATCATCATGAGCAACTTCGCCAGCGAGCGGCTGATGCTGGCCGGGCAGTGCGTGGCGATCGCCGAGCTGGCCTATCGCGAGGCCCGGCGCTACGCCCGCGAGCGCCAGGCCTTCGGCAAGCCGCTGGCCGGCTTCCAGGTCACGCGCCACAAGCTGGCCGACATGGCGACGCGCATCGCCGCGATCCGCGCGCTCACCGGCGAGGTCACGACCCGGGTCGCGCGCGGCGAGCAGGTGCCGGGGCTGTGCGCGATGGCCAAGAACGCCGCCACCGACGCCTGCTCGGCGGTGGTCGACGCCGCGGTCCAGATCCACGGCGGCGCCGGCTACCTGCGCGGCGTCGTCGTCGAGCGCCTGTACCGCGACGCCCGTCTCTACCCGATCGGCGGCGGCACCCGCGAGATCATGAACGAGATCATCTCGAAGACCGAGGGCTACTGATGGCGGAGCCGCCGGTGCTGATCGCGGGTGCGGGCATCGGCGGGCTGACCCTGGCGTGCGCGCTCGCACAGCGCGGCGTGGCGTGTCGGGTGTTCGAGAAGGCGAGCGTGCTGCGGCCGGTCGGCGCTGGCATCACGATGCAGGGCAACGCGATGCGGGCGTTCGCGACGATCGGGCTCGATCAGGCGGTGCGCGAGGCCGGGTCGGTGCCGGCGCGCGGCGCGATCCGGCGCGCCGACGGCGGCCTGCTGGCGGCGCTCGACTTCGCGACGGTCGAGCGAGCGCTGGGCGCACCCACGGTCGCGATCCATCGCGGCGAGCTGCACGCGGTGCTGCACGCGGCCGCCGGCGACGTGGTCGAGCTCGGCGCCGAGGCCACCGGCTTTCGCGCCGACGCCGACGCGGTCACGCTGGCGCTGGCCGGCGGGCGCGAGGTCGTTGGCCGCGCGCTGGTCGGCGCCGACGGGTTGCGCTCGGCGATCCGGACCCAGGTGCTGGGCGAGACCGAGCTGCGCTACGCCGGCTACACCTCGTGGCGCGGGGTCACCGGGCCGGGCGTGGCGGCGACCTTGCCGCCGGAGTTCGAGGGTGGCGAGGCGGTCGGGCGCGGCGAGCGCTTCGGCTGGATCGCGGTCGGCGGCGGCCGGGTCTACTGGTTCGGCGTCGCGGTCGCGCCGGCCGGTGGACGCGATGACGATCCGCGCGCGGCGGTCCGGGCCCGGTTCGCCACGTGGGCGGTGCCGGCGGCGGCGCTGATCGACGCGACCGCCGCGACCGACGTGCTCCGCACCGACATCCACGATCGCGCGTCGTCGCCGACCTGGGGCGCGGGCCGGGTCACGCTGCTCGGCGACGCGATCCACCCGATGACGCCCAACCTCGGCCAGGGCGGCGGGCAGGCGGTCGAGGACGCGGTGGTGCTCGCCAGCTGTGTGGGCGCCGACGGCGACGTCGCGGCGGCGCTGCGACGCTACGAGGCGACGCTGAGGGAGCGCGCCCACCGCATGGTCCGCGAGTCGCGCTCCCTCGGCCGGCTGTTCCAGGCACGGGGCGCGGTGACGTCGCGGTTGCGCAACCTGCTCTTGCGGGCGACCGCGGGCATGGCCACCGGCCGCGCGATCTCGATGATGGGCGACGGGCTGGTGCTCACCGGCGAGCCACCGGGGCGCCCGCGGCCCTGAGCGGCCCTGAGCGGCCCTGAGCGGCCGGCGCCGTACTGCGGGCCCGGTCGGCGACCGGCCTCCTCGGCCCGCCGGCCGCCGTGGCCCATCTTCTTGGCGCCGACGAACAGCAGCAAGAGCGGCAGCAGCGACAGGTAGAACGGCCACTTGATCCGGCGCTCGAAGCGGCGGCGGGCCGCGGCCATGCTCTTGGGCGCGAACCGGATGTTGGTGTCGTTGAGCGCGGCCGGGTTCTGCCACTCGGCGGCGGCGGCCTGGGCGCCCTCGGCCGAGCGGAACGAGCCGGCGGTGACGTGGCGACACAGCCACAGCACGTACAGCTCGTTGAACTGGGCGTGGCCGTCCATGGCCTTGGCGCCGATGATGGTCGGCGCCGGCACGCAGTACTTCAGCTCGCCGCTGGCGCCCTTGATGACGAAGTTGTCCGACAGCGCGGCGAACCGGCGGGTGCCGGCCTCGTGCATCGCGGCGTAGTCCATCCAGGTGACGCCGTCGTTCGTGAGCTTGGGGATCGTGCTCATCGACGAGCTGGTCTTGATGACGATGAGCCGCGTGGTGGTGCCGGCCGCGAAGTAGCGGTCGTGCTGGTTGCGCCAGCCGCTCGACAGCGGCGCCATCCAGCCCATCGCCAGGATGACCAGGATCTCCAGGTTCCAGGCCAGGAGGTCGGTGGCGCCGAACCGGGCCAGCACGGCCTCGGGATCGTCGAGGAGCTCGCTCCAGTCGGCGCCCTCGATCCGCTTGAGCACGACCATCGGCAGGCCGTCGTCGTCGGCGTGGATGGTGTGGACCGGGATGATGTTGGGGTGCTCGAGGGCGCCGGTGACCCAGGCCTCGCGCAGGAGATCGACGGCCGCGCCGGGATCGCGGCGGTCGGGGCGCAGCGACTTGACCGCGACCATCCGACCGAGCGCCACCTGCTCGGCCAGGCGGACCCGGCCCATGCCGCCCTCGCCGAGGGTCTCGCCGGTGCGCAGGGCTTCGCCGGCGAGGTGGCAGCCGAGCGCCGCCAGCAAGGCCTGGGCGTGGGCGGTGGCGGCGCTGGTGCGATCGAGGGTCGGGACGATCGTGGACCGTGGCGCCGACCTCGCGGTGTCCGCGCGATCGTCGGCGGCCGCGGCCAGCCAGGCGGCGATCTCGCGCACCAGGGGCGGATCGACCGGCTCGGGCTCCGACACCGCCCGCGAGCTCAGTTGGCCTGGACCTGGAAGCCGAGCCCGTTGATCGGCGCCGACGCCAGGGTCCGGGCGTCCGCACCCTTGGCGGTCGCGACCTTGACCTCGCCCTTGCCGACGTCGACCTCGACGCCGAGCACGCCGTCCACCTTGGCCAGCGCCGCCTTGACCCGCTTGGCGCACATGCCGCAGTGCATGCCGGTCACGTGCATCATCGTCCACTGGGCGTCGGCTGCCACCGGCGCGCCGGCGGTGTCGTCGGCCGCCATCGCCATGCCGCCCGCACACGCGGCGCCGCACGCTCCGCCGCACGACGCGCCACAGGCGCCGCCGCAGCTCGCGTGGTCGGCCGCCGGGGCGGCGGTGCCCGCGGCCAGCTCGGCCGGCGCGCTCGAACCACCGGCGGTGGCGGTCGGCGCGGCTGTCCGTGAACCGGACGACTTGCTCGGGGCGGTCTCGCAGCCGGTGAGCGCGAACACGAGAGCGAGGGCCGGTCCGACGACGTGAGCGATGCGCATGGCCGAGTGATAGCACACGTCCCTGGCCCGCACGCCACCGACTCGCGGCCCGCGCTCCGCGGTCGCGGGTGCAGGCGCGTCCTCGCCGCGTCCTCGCCGCGTCCTCAGTGACAGGCGTAGTGAGCGCCGTCGCAGTCGCAGGTGTGGCCGCCGGGCAGCGCGCAGTGCTGGCTGGTCACCGAGCAGGCCGGCGGTGACCCCAGCCACGCCGGGTCCCAGTGGACCGGGCACTGGTGCCAGCAGGCCTCGCCGCAGGTCCAGACCCCGGCGCTGCAGCTGCACCAGCCGCCGGTCGGCATGGTCACGCAGTCGGGGTTGCCCTCGCGGCTGCAGCTCGTGGCCTCGGGCCAGTCGCAGTCGGCGCCCTCGGCCGGGTTGGGATCGTCGCAGGCCCAGGCGCCGTCGACGCAGCTGCAGCGGTACAGCCCGCCCCAGCCGGCGCCTCAGGTCTGGCCGTTGCCGTGGATGCAGCTCAGCTCTGCGACCGTGTTGCAGGCCTCGCCGGCGATCAGCGCCCGCTCGTCGGAAGGACAGCTGGTCGCGGGCGGAGGATCGCCGCAGCCGGCGGCGAAGAAGGCGAGGGCGGCAGGGACGATGATGAGGCGCATGGCGATCCCCCGGAGTCGAGCGGCACGTGCGTCCATGGTGGGCCCCGCTGGTCGCCGCCGCCCAGCCCCGGCCGCTGCCGACCGCTGACCGGGCTGCGACCGGCCCTCTCACCATCGGTCGCTGGCCCCGGGTCACCCCGAAGACTTGGCGTGGCAGTCGTCATCACCACCCGCTGGCCCTCGGCCGGCGGCGGCGCTGTCAACGCGCGCGCGGTGCGACGTCGACGCTCGGTGGTTGACACGTAAAACCAGATGGTATACTAAACCATATGGTTGTTGATCGCTCGCCCCGGCTCGACCGCGTCTTCCACGCCCTGGCCCACCCCGCCCGCCGCGCGATCGTCCGCCAGCTCTCGCTCGGCGAGCGCAGCCTCAGCGAGCTGGCCTCGCCCTTGAAGATGACCTTCCCCGCGGCCACCAAGCACGTGCGCGTGCTCGAAGCGGCCAAGCTGGTTCGTCGCCGGGTTGCCGGGCGCGAGCACCGTTGCAGCCTCCTCGCCTCGCCGCTCGAGGACGCGATGCTGTGGACGGAGCAATTCCGCCAGCACTGGGAGGTCCAGTTCGAAGCGCTGGACTCGCTCCTGGACGAGATGAAATCCGATGAGCGGAAGGCCGCGCGGCAATCGCGTGCTCGCCGCCGCTCCACCCGCTGAGGTCCCGAGCGTAGCTCCGGCCGGGGTTCTCTCTCACCGACCGTCACCCTGTCGTCGCCCATCACAAGGACCACACCATGAGCCCCAACCCGCCTGCAGGCCTGCAAGTCTTCACGCCCACCGACACCACCATCGTGCTCACCCGCGCGTTCAACGCCCCGCGTCGACTGGTGTGGCAGGCGATGTTCATCCCGGACCGGATGCGCCGCTGGATGCTCCCGCCCCCGGGATGGACCTTGACCGTGTGCGAGTGCGAGCCTCGCGTGGGCGGCGCGCTGAGCCTGGCGTGGAAGAGCGACGACGCCGATCCGGCCATGACGCTCCGGGGCGTGTTCACGGAGGTTGTCCTGCACGAGCGGATCGTTCACACCGAAGTGATGGCGCTGGGCACCGGCGAGACCGTCGGATCGCTGGTGGAGACGCACGAGTTCGCGGAGGAGCGCGGCGTCACCAGGATGCGGATCACGCAGGCCTACGACTCGAAGGACGCCCGTGACGGCGCGCTGGCCTCCGGCATGGACCAAGGGATGGAGGCCTGCTACCAGCAGCTGGACGCCGTGGTCGCGGACCAGAGCGCGATCGACGTACGATGACGGCGTGGAGCTCCACTATCTAGGCACGGCGACCATCCGGCTGCGGCTCGGCGACGCTCGCTTGCTCGCCGATCCAGCGTTCGATCCGGCCGGGACCCGCTACGACTTCGGGCCGTGGTTCACGCCCCGCGCGTGGTTCGCCTCGGAGAAGACCTACGAGACACCGGCCGCGCCCGCCGAGGTCGACGGCTTCCTGGTCAGCCACGATCATCACGCCGACAACCTCGATCTGGCGGGCCGTCGACTGATCGCCGCCGCCGCGGCGCCGGTGGTCACCACCGTGGCCGGCGCTCGCCGCCTGGCCCGCGCTGCGCCCCGCGGCCGCGACAGCCGACCCGGCGAAGGCCTCGGTCTCGGCGACCGCGCCCGGTCGCTCGCGGTCGGTGGTGCGACCACGGTGGCCGGCGTGACGATCACCGCGACCACCGCGCGCCACGGCCCGCGCGGCACGCCGCAGATCGACGAGGTCATCGGCTTCCTGCTCGAGGCGCCCGGCCAGCCCACGGTGTGGATCTCGGGGGGCCCCGTCCTCCACCCGGCGCTACGGGCAGCGCTCACCGCCTGGCGCGCCGCCGGCAAGCGCATCGACGTCGCGATCGTGCACTGCGGCGCGGTCAACTTCCCGCGCCTGCCAGTGGTCGGCAAGCGGCTGTTCACCTTCGACGCGGCCCAGGCGATCGAGGCGGTCCGGATCCTCGATCCTGGCCTGGTGGTGCCGATCCACCGCGCCGGCTGGACTCACTTCCGTCAACCCGAGTCGGCGCTGCGCGCGGCGTTCGACGCCTCCGAGCTCGTCACCCGGACCCGCTTCCTCGAGCCCGGCGAGACGCTCACGCTGTGACGCGGCGCGACCGACGCGGGACTCGCGCAGGGCGAGCGCCGGCGAGCGCGCCGTCGAAGAGCCGTCCTCGACCAAGCTTACGGCAGCGGCCCGAACCACTCGGCGTGGCGGGCGCGGTCGACGCTGACGTAGGCGCAGTTCTCGTCGACGTACGCCAGCTCGCCGCGGCCGACCGCGGCCCACCTGCCGAGCTCCTCCTTGGCGACGTAGCAGGCGGTATCGGAGCTCGGGTCGCCGGCGTGGGCTGCGCCGTAGCGCTCGAGCAGATCGACGTGGGCGGCGGCCCAGGCCCGCACGGTGTCGGGCTCGGCCTGCCACAGCTCCGCCGACCGCGCCGCGAGCTGCTTGCTCACCTCGTCGTGCTCCCTCTGCGCGTCGGCGCCGTCGGCGAAGATCCGGTCGTGCTCCGGCCCCTCTTTCGGCCCCCAGCGATCGTACGCGTCGACATTGACGAGGACGTTGCACAGCTCCTTGCGCCGCCGCAGCAGCCTCTCGAGCGCGATCGCGGCCTCGGGCACCATGGTCTCGCGAGCGTATCACTCGCTCCGCCGCGGCGAAGGAACTCCGTGGCGCCTCGATCGATCGCGCACGGCTATGGCTCGTCGAGAGCCGCCTTGATCCGGAGTGTGTCGCGCAAGATCGGGAGCTGGGCCACGTCCTTCGCTCGGTTGGCTGCTTGCTTCGAGGTGATGACGTCCTCGAGCGATGCCACGACCGCCACCTGATCGCCGATCGGGATCGTCACGGCGCGCGAGCGCAGCCGCGCAAACGACAGCCCCCCCGAGATCTGGTCGAGCAAGACATCCACGCTGATCGCGAGCCCCATCACCCGTCGCGTACGAGAGAGCGGGGACACCTCGACCAGTGCGCCGCCGAGCTTCATGCACAACCGCACCAGCTTCTGCTGATTTCGCGGTGTGTCGCGGATGAGGAGGTCGATGTCCTGGGTCATCACCGGTGCCCCCTGGAGCACCGCCGCGGTGGAGCCGACCACGATCGCCTCGAGTTTGGAGTCCGCCAACGCGCGCAGCAGCTCGGTCACGAAGACTTCGTCAGGGGACATGGACGCCCGGGCGGAGCTCATGCAGAAAGAACCGCCGACCGGAGCCTGGCGGGCGCAGCAGGCACTCGACGATGAGCAGCAGGTCGCCCGGATCGACATCGGCGAAGCGATCGCCGAGTCGATCCCTGGCCGCGAGGACTCGTCGGGCGAACTCCTCGGCCGGCTCGGCGCTTGCGCTCATGATGCCTCGATCGTACCAGCGATCGCGGCGCGCGGATCACCAGGCGACGCGGTAGTCCTCGAGGATCAGGTACATCGGCACCAGGCCGTGGCCGCCGAACTGCTTGACCATGCGCAGCGAGTCGGCGATCGCGGCGATGCGGTCCTTGTGCAGCTCGACGTAGCCGTCGTCCGCCGCCATCTTCGCCACCGCCAGCTGGCGGATGGCCGAGGCCTCGCGCTCGACCGAGCTGAGGAACCGCCGCTCCCAGCTGTTGCCCGGGACCTGCAGCGCGAGCAGGTCGTCGAAGGTGTCGACGTGCAGCTCGTACCCGACCCGCTGGAACAGGCGGGCCACCACGGCCAGGGACAGCCCGGTGGCGCGGGCGGCGGCCAGCACCGCGAAGCCGCGGCCGAGCACCGCGACCCGGGTCAGCCGCTCGGCCAGCTCGGGGGCGAAGCCCTTGGCCACCAGCTCCTGCTCCCGGCCGGCGGCCGCCAGCTTGGCCGGCCCGTCGAGCGCCGCCATCAGGGCGTCGGCGGCGGCGTCGAACTGGACCTTGATCCCGGCGACATCGTCGGCCGACAGCTTCCAGGTCCGGTCGTTCCACAGCCACCAGCGCAGCAGGCTGCGGTTGACCTCCTCGACCGCGAGCAACGCCGCGTACTGCTCGGCCGCCGGCATCGCGTAGTCGCAGGCGTGGATCGCCGCCCGCAGCGCGCGGCCGCCGATCAGCTCGTCGCACACGAAGTAGCGGACCACCAGCTCGTCCATCGGCTGGGTGGTCTCCTTGCCGAGCTGGACCAGGAGCGTGCATCCGGCCTGGTTGATGATCGCGTTGGTCGCCACCGTCGCGATGATCTCGCGCCGCAGGTGGTGGCCCTTGATCTGCTCGCCGTGGGTCGCCGCCAACGCCGGCGGGAAGTACGAGGTCAGCATCGGCTGGAACAGCGGCAGCTCGGGCAGGCGCGAGGCCAGCACCCGGTCGAACAGGTCGAGCTTGGTGTGGGCCAGGAGCACCGCCAGCAGGTTGCGGGGCAGGCCCTTGCCGGTCGCCAGCCAGCCGCGCAGCTCGTCGTCGGCCGGCATGTGCTCGGCGGCGCGGTTGAGGTGGCGCTTGTCGAGGTACGACACCAGCTCGAGGAACGGCGCGCCGTTGGTGAGCGTGCGCGACGACTCCATCGACAACAGCGCCGCCTGCAGGTAGTTGTCCTGGACCACGGCGTGGGCGACGTCGGGCTCGAGCGTGCGCAGCAGCTTGTCGCGCGCGTCGCGGGTGGTCGCGCCCGACGCCATCATCGGCGCGAACAGGATCTTGAGGTTGACCTCGTGATCGCTGCAGTCGACGCCGGCCGAGTTGTCGATCGCGTCGGTGTTGCAGCGGCCGCCGCGCAGCGCGTACTCGGTGCGGCCGCGCTGGGTGATGCCGAGGTTGGCGCCCTCGCCGATGACCTTGGCCCGCAGCTCGGTCGCGCTGATGCGGACGTTGTCGTTGACCTTGTCGCCGACCTCGCCGTGGCTCTCGGTGGAGGCCTTGACGTAGGTGCCGATGCCGCCGAGCCACATCAGGTCGACCTCGAGGCCGAGGATGGCGCGGACGATGTCGGGGCCGGTCACGACCTGGGCCTTGAGCCCGAGCAGCTCCTGGGCCGCGGCCGACAGCGTGATCTCCTTGGCCGCCCGTTCGTAGACCCCGCCGCCGGCGCTGATCGCGGTGGCGTCGTAGTCGCTCCACTGGGTGCCCGGCGTCTGGAACAACCGCTTGCGCTCGGCGAACGACCGGGCCGGATCGGGCTCGGGATCGAGAAAGACGTGCTTGTGGTTGAAGGCCGCGACCAGCTTGAGGTGCTCGTTGAGGAGCATGCCGTTGCCGAACACGTCGCCAGCCATGTCGCCGATGCCCGCGACCCGGATCGAGGTGGTGCGGATGTCGATGCCGAGCTCGCGGAAGTGGCGCTCGACGTTGACCCAGCCGCCGCGCGAAGTGATGCCCATCTCCTTGTGGTCGTAGCCGGCCGAGCCGCCCGAGGCGAACGCGTCGTCGAGCCAGAACCCGTAGCGCAGCGAGATGCCGTTGGCGGTGTCGCTGAGGTGGGCGGTGCCCTTGTCGGCGGCGACCACCAGGTAGGGGTCGTCGTCGTCGTAGCGCAGCACGTTCGGCGGCGGCACGATCGCGGTGCCCTGGTAGTTGTCGGTGACGTCGAGCAGGCCGGCGATGAACACCACGTACTGGGCCCGGGCCTCCTCGCGGGTCGGGCCGACCTTGCGGGTCACGAACCCGCCCTTCGAGCCGGTCGGCACGATGACCGTGTTCTTCAGGGTCTGGGTCCGCTGCAGGCCGAGGACCTCGGTGCGGAAGTCGTCGGCGCGATCGCTGTGGCGGATGCCGCCGCGCGCGACCTTGCCG
>JAYVSF010000241.1:0-4368 GCA_043775605.1 Myxococcales bacterium | reverse complement strand
GCCGGCGGCGCCGACGTTCGACGACACGATGCCGATGTGGATGTTGGGCAGGCCGCCTTCGATCGTCTGGAGGACGCCGATGAAGGACGGGAAGTTCTGAGCCAACGACATCTGCTCGCCGGCCATCGACCCCGAGTTGTCGACGACGAAGAGCAGGTCGAGGTCGCGGTTCAGCGCCGCGCAGACACCGTTGGCGCCGCACGGGCTGCAGGCTCTGCCCGGCGCACAGGTCTCGTCGGTAACCCAGACGCCGCCGCTGCACACCTGATGTGAGCTGGCGACGCATTGCGTCGTCCCATCGGCGCACGGTAGGTCATCGGGCGTTGCCGAGGGCGCCTCGCAGCCGGTAGCGAACGCCGCCGCGAGCGAGGCGATCACGAAGGACAGCGCGCCGGCCGACGGTTGTCGCAGCGGCATGCGCTGGTTGGGCCTCGTACTCGTCGCGTGGCGACGCTCGGGAGGGGTGCTCATCGCCGACGATCCACATTCGATGCCATGACGTCACCTGCCATTCCTGTCGATTGTTGAGTCACCTGGTTCGTGCCCAGCCGGGCGCTGACATCGTCGCCACGAGCCGCTACATCGTCACGAGTCCAGCATTCAGAAGTACCTGGCATGACATGGACAGAGCGCCGCTGTACGAGATGTTGAAGGTGCTCGTCTCCGTGAGGTCGGTCAGCCTACGGTTGTCAAGCTCGAAGACCCGCGAGGTCGGCGTCAGGGTCTCTTGATAGGGGCTGCCGCCGGGCAAGGTGCCGGTCGCGCTGCACGCCTGATCCGGGCCAGCAGAGGCGCTCAAGCCAGCCAGCGTGAGGACCGTGGCGCAGGAGACGGGTGGGCAGATCCCGCTGTCGCATGCCCCCCCAGACCGCGACTGGTCGAGGACCGCGCGCAGCTGGCCCGCGATCGAAGTCGTCGAGATGCGATACCCCCAGTAGGAGAGCTCGAGATCGTTGCCCGACCTGCCATCGTCACACGAGTAGTGATACGAGCTGCCGATATCGTATTGCCAGGTTCCGACGAAGTCGTCCGAATGAGCATCGGGCGCCGCACAGGCGCTGAACGCGCCCAGCGCGATGAGCGCTGCTCCGATGAGGCGCCATCCATCTTCTCGCATGCGGCCCTCTCTTTCGCGCGTTCGAAAGCACGCACGACCGTCGTCAGCCACGGTCAACCTCGACCGCCGACGGCGCGAGGTTCGTGCTGGCGCGGACGAACGATTCCGGCGAGGGTGGTTCGGCCGTGGCGGCCGGCGGGGCCACCCGGCGCTGGAGGTCGATGATCTCGCGCATGAGCCGCAGGTGGCGCTCCATGGCGAAGTGGACCAGGAACACGCTGACGAGGATGAGCAGCGCGAGGCCCGCGACGATGCCATAGAGGCCGTAGCGTCGCTGCGCGGCCTTCGCCTGCTGCTGCTTCGCGACCTTGCCGAGGTAGGCGCGAATGCGGTCACTGAACTGGGACCGCTGCCGATCAACCTCGCCCTCGCGTTCGGCGACCTGGTGGCGGTAGCCCGCCATCATCTCGTCGTTGACCGCGATGATCGGCCCGAGCAGGGCGCCACGGCGCTCGACCGGCGCCTGGCCGAGGACCGAGACCAGCAACTGGAGGGTCTCCACCTTGTCAGCGCGCGACAGCCGCTTGAGGACCTCGCGCAAGGCGCGCGACAGGCCCTCCGTCTTGAGCCGCCGGGCCGTGTGCATGCAGCCGTACGCGGTCTCGTTGGCGCAGTACTCCTCGTAGACATCGTCCCAGACGTAGGGCGGGTTCGGAAACAGCGCCCGCAGCGCGCCGTCGAGACGCTCGAGCTCGGTCAGGATCGGGTCGCGGGTCGCGGTGGGCTGGGATGGGTCGTCGGGCTCGCCGTAGACAGGTGCCGGCGGCGGCACGATGGCAGCGGCCGCCTTGCGGCGGGCTTCGTCGGCAGCCAGCCACGCCTCGACCTGCTGGTAGGTCACCGGTGGCGGCGGCGCGACCTCGGGGATCGGCGGCGGCGGCGACGGCCTGGTGATCGGCATCTTGATGTAGCCGAAGGTGCCGGCGACGATGCCCGCGACGAACGTCAGGGTCGCCACGACGGCCATCAGGAAGAACGACCCGCGCGCGGTCCGGAACACGACGGCGCGCTCGAGTTGGTCCATGCGCTGCTCGGCGAGGTTGCTGCTGGACATGTCCCGTTCCTTTCGACTCACGGGCAGGTCGGGCAGCCGGCGGCGGCACAGTCCGCCCGGAGCTCGACCGCGGTCTCGTCGTCGAGGTCGCCGTCGACCGCGAACGTGGCGAGGCGTTGCCAGTCGGCGGTGGCGCGGCGCACGATCGCCTGGCACTGCCCGCTACACTCACCTTCACGCTGGATCGCGTCGATGACGGTCTTCACCTTCAGGCACTGCGGGAAGATCGCCCGCCACGCCCGCGCGGTGCGGGTGATCCGGATCCGACGCGCCGCGTCCTCGGCCGCGGCCGCGACGTCGACGGACGCCGCCGCCTGTTCGCGCAGGCGCCCGCAGGCCGCGACCAGGGTGGCGTCCCACATCGACTCGGACGAGCACCAGGTCAAGGTCTGGTCGGCCGACTCCAGCGCCCCGCGGAGCCCGTCGAACGAGGCCTCGGTGACCTTGCGGCGGAGCCTGGCCGCCTTCCGGTCGACGTCGCTGGTTGCACGCTCGACCTCGGAGTTCAGACCCCGGGCGAGCGGCGCGAGCGCCGTGACCACGACCGCGCGCTCGAGCCACGCGGGGCAGGCACGACCGGCGAGGCAGCTCGCGGTCGCGGGGTCGCGCGTGAGCAACTCGGCGAGGGTCGGCAGGCCATCGGCTCCTTCTCGTGCGAGGGCCGAGGCCAGGGGCAGGTAGACCGCGTCCCAGGTCTCGCGCTCGTGACCCGGTACCGCGCGCCCGAGGGTGAGCGCTTCCGCCGCCGCGTCGATCGCGGCCACCGGGGCCTGCGCGTCGAGCGTCGACTGGAACGCTGCTCGGGCCTGGCCCAGCAGAGTCGCGGCGGCGGCCGCGGCTCGCGTGCGCAGCGCGCTGAGCCGCGCGTCGTGCTCGGCGTGCGCCGGGTCGTCCGTCGCGAGCTCGGCGAGGTGGTCGGCAGCGTCATCGAGGACCGCGACGACCGCGTCGAGCTGCCGCGGGGCGGCGACCGCCGCCAAGCCGGCCTCCGCCCGGTCGAGGCGCTGGCCCACGACGTGCGCCTCTATGCACGCGTCGGCGTCATGGGTCGCGATCACGACCGAGCTGCCGTGCGCCTCCCAGGTGATCGTGAGCGGCACCGAGAGCCGCGACGGATCCGCGCAGACCGCTCCCGCGCGCAGGTCGACGTCGATCGCGGTCGGATCGGCGACGGCGTCGACCGCAGCGAGCTCGTCTCCGAAGCGGTAGACCAGTCGCCCCGGCGGCGCTGGCTCGCGGTCACACACGCGCGGGGAACGGGTCGCCCGCCGCTGGTGGGAGCTGCGCGCGTCACCGACCCGCCGGGTCCCGCCCCGGGCGCGGATCGTGAGCGCGTGACCGATCGCCGAGACCCCGAGGACGCCGGCGACCACGGCCGAGAGCAGCGCCCCGTCCTGCTTGCTCATCTGCTGCGCCCCGGTGTCGGGGTCGATCGTGGTCTCGCTCGGCAGGCCGGGCGCGATCGCGAGCGCGACACCGGCCAGCACCAGCAGCCCGGCGCCGGTGGCGGCCTCGCCGCCGACGTTCCTGGTCACCGTCACCCGGACGTCCTGCGACCGGTACTCGTCGGTCGCGTAGTCGCGGCAGACGATCTCGCGTTCGACGTTGGCCCGCAGGCGATCGCCGACCCAGCGCACGTCGCGCGCAACGATGTCGCCCGGTGAGCGCTCCACCGACGGAACGGTCGCCACGACCCGCTGGTCGGTTCGCGAGGACACCCCGGCCACGCTCGCGACCCCGCATGCGGACGAGAGCAACGCGCCGGCGACGCCCGCGATGGTCGCGACGCGCGAGCCGCCTGTGTGCCTCGTCGCGGTCATGCTCGTCCCCCTCCCGCTCGCCCGGCGCCGCGGCCGACGGTCGCAGTGACAACCAGACGGCGGTCCAGAAGTCCGACCATTGCCAGACTGGCCGTCATCGCGCTGCCCCGCGCGCCGCGGAGGTGATCATGGGGTGATCATGGCTGCCGCAGCCTGGCAATGCACTCGACCTCCCTCGCATACGCCGACACTGCCAGCATCGTCCTCGGGCTGCGTCAACGCGGCGTCAACTTCGCGTCAACGTCACCCAACCGGCGGACGGCTCGACGACGGGCGCCGCGCGGACCGATCCGACAGGTGCCATATCTCGGCAAGGAGATCACGCGTTTTCGTGTGACGACGTTCAGGCGATGCTTGTACTCGGCTGGCTCCACGGC
>JAYVSF010000240.1:0-4455 GCA_043775605.1 Myxococcales bacterium | reverse complement strand
CCTTCATGCCTGTCCTGCCCTCACGCCCCGTCGCTGCCGCGCTCCACGCGCTCGGTCCCGCGTCGCTGTTCGCGCTGGCCGCCGTGGCAGCCGCGTGTGGTCCGGCCAACGACCAGGCCAACGCCAACTGCCCGGGGGTCGACGTCCAGACCGACGTGCTCAACTGCGGGACCTGCGGCAACGCGTGCGGGGTTGGCGAGCTGTGCGTCGCCGGCGAGTGCAGCTCCGACTGTCATCCCAACCAGACCGTCGAGTGCTACGACGCGCCGAGCAACACCAAGGGCGTTGGCCCGTGCCGCGCCGGTCAGCGCCGGTGCCAGCTCGACGGCACCTGGGGCACGTGCCAGGGCGAGATCGTCCCGGCCAGCGAGGTCTGCGGCAACGGCATCGACGAGAACTGCTCGGGCATGGCCGACGAGAACACCGACCTCGACCACGACGGCTTCACCACCTGCGACGGCGACTGTTGCGACGGCGCCGAGTGCGGCGATCCCGCGCTGGTCAACCCCGGCGCGTTCGACGCCGCCGGCAACACCGTCGACGACGACTGCGACGGCCAGGTCGACAACACCCAGGTCGTGTGCGACATGGGCCTGGCCTCGAACACCGACAGCGCCGCCGACTTCGCGAAGGCGATGGACGTCTGCAACGTCGCGCTCGAGGCGACCCGGCGCTGGGGCCTGATCGAGGCCAAGCTGACCCTGCCCAGCGGCCAGGGCGTCCCGGCCGCCGCCGCGCACTCGATCCGCGGCGCGTTCGGCGCGCTGATGCCGCAGGCCGGCCAGGGCTTCGCGCTGATCAGCAGCGGCAACGCCGCCGCGCCCGGCCAGACCAACCCGTCCCACGTCGACTTCCAGACCAGCGCCATCCACAACACCGAGAGCCCGTTCCCGGCCGACTGGCTGGCGGCCAACGGCGGCACCCTGCCCAACACCCCGGGCTGCCCGTCGATCAACGCCGGCACCGCCGCCGAAGATCCGATCATGCTGACCCTCAAGCTGCGGGTCCCGTCGAACGCCAAGTCGTTCAAGCTGTCGTCGAACTTCTTCTCGGCCGAGTTCCCGGAGTGGGTGTGCAGCCCGTTCAACGACTTCTTCGTCGTGCTGCTCGACTCGACCTGGAACGACGACGCGACCCGCATGCCGCGCAACCCGACCGACAAGAACCTCGCGTTCTACAAGGACCCGGCGTCAGGCCAGGTCACGCCGGTCGGCATCAACCTCGCGTCCGCCAACACCGGCCTGTTCACCGAGTGCGTGAACGGCGAGACCGGCTGCTTCGGCACCAGCGGCACGATCACGACCTGCACCGGCGTCGACCAGCTGGTCGGCACCGGCTTCGACCTGGCGGCGCCCGGCTCGTGCGACAGCAACAGCCTGCTCGGCGGCGCCACCGGCTGGCTCGAGACCACCGGCAACGTGGTCGGCGGCGAGATCATCACGCTCCGCATCGCGATGTGGGACACCAGCGATCATCGGCTCGACTCGCTGGTCGTGCTCGACAACTTCTCGTGGTCGGTCGACGCCTCGGATCCCGGCACCACGATCCCGCGCGGTCATGTCCCCGGTCGCCTCCTCGCCAGCCCCGGCGCCAGCACGCTGCGGTAGGCCGAGGTATCCTCTGGACGTGACCGCACTCAAGGCGCATGTGCTGAACGGACGGATCGTGGTCGACGAGGCGGTCGACCTCCCCGACGGGTCCGAGCTGCGCGTGTACCTCTACGACGTCGCCGCCGACTCGATGAGCGACGAGGAGAGAGCCGCGCTCGATCGCTCGCTGGAACGCGGCCTGGCTCAGGCGGACGCGGGTGAAATGTTCGAGGCGGATGAAGTCCTCGCCGAGCTCCAGAACCCTTGAGAGTTCGATTCGCGGAGGAGGCCCGCCGTGCCGCGCGGGAGAAGCGGGCGTGGTGGAGTCAGCATCGCGAGAAGGCGCCACGCCTGTTCGTGGAGGAACTGGGGGCTGTCGTGGCCAAGGTTCGCGAGGGTGCGGACCAGGGGCGCCAGCAGTACGCGGTGCGAGCCGGCCGGATCATCTGGCGACTGCTGATGCCCAAGACCCGCATCCATGTCTACTACCGCTTCGAGGCCAACGGCGACGTCGAGGTCATCTCCGTCTGGAATGCGACGGGGAGCGCGGGTCCGACGATCTGAGCGGAGGGCCCTGCCGCAGTGCGTTGCCGGCGTGGCGCAGCGCGTGATACCCATGATCGGGGGCCCCGACCCCCGCGGCGCAAGCGCGCAGGAGCTAGCCATGGGCGAGGCGCGGATCATCAAGCGGTACGCCAACCGCAAGCTGTACGACACCCAGCACAGTCGCTACGTCACCCTCGAGCAGATCTCGGAGATGATCCGCGCCGGCGACGACGTCAAGATCATCGACAACAAGTCCAAGGAGGACCTGACGTCGGTGACGCTGGCCCAGATCATCTTCGAGGAGGAGAAGAAGAAGAGCTTCATGCCGCTGACGGCGATGCGCAACATCATCCAGAGCGGGGGCGGCTGGTTCGCCGAGGCCCAGCGCCGGGTGTCGAGCGTGCTGCCGTTCAAGCGCGGCGAGGCCGAGCCGCCGCCCGGCGAGGCCGAGCCGCCGCCCGATGATGACGACGGTGACGACGACAGCGAGAGCTCACCGCGCCGGCGCGACGGCCTGGTGGTGCTGCGCGAGCTCCGCCACTGGGTCGCCGAGCAGCAGTCGGCGCTCGACGGCTGGCAGCGGCGGGTCGACGGCCGCATCCGCAGCGCGATCGAGGGCATCTCGCCGTTCGCCGCGGTCCACAAGGACGTCAAGGCGCTCGCCGATCGCATCGCCGAGCTCGAGGCCAAGCTGCACGAACTGGCCGACGCCGAGGACCACGAGGCCGACCGGCGCTAGGAGCCTGTCTCCGTCATGGCGTCGAGCGAGACCAAGCAGCGCGAGGCAGATCGGGGCACACGCCCGGAAGCGGAGCGAGAGCGCGTAGTTATTCTACGTGCCGAGCGAGAACCGGCCGTACGACCCGAGATGCCCGCGATGCGACGGTCGCAGCCGGCGTCCATGACGGAGACAGGCTCCTAGGCGTCGAGGCGCCGCGAGCCCTTCGATGTCGTCGGCAGCGTGGCTGGTGCAACGGCTCCGGGTCATCCTCGACCCCGCGCTCCGGCGCCGGGCGCTGGTGACGATCCTGACGGTGTCCGACCCCGCGGTCGTGGTGCTGGCCGCCGATGACCTGGTCCGGACCGCTGTCGGCCGCGACGATCCCGAGCTGAGCGGCTCGCTGGCCGCGCTGATCGCCGCCTGCGCTGACCTCGAGTACGACACCCGCGCGCGGCTGTACGCCCTCGCCCGCGAGCGGCAGGCGGTCCACCTGACCCGGGTGCTGCTCGACGCCTCGCCGGCCACCGCCGAGCCGGCGCAGCTCGCCCGCCAGCTCGCACCCGAGCGGCCGCTGCGCCAGCGCAGCCGCGCGCTCACGCTCGGCGAACGCAAGTCCCTGGCCCGGACCAGCCAGCGCGAGCTGATCGCCCAGCTGGTACGCGACCCGCACCCCGACGTCGTCGCGATCCTGATCGGCAACCCCCACCTCACCGAGCGCGACGTCGTGACCATGGCGTCGCTGCGCCCGGCGGTGCCGGCCGCGCTCGCGCTGATCGCCGATCACCCGCGCTGGTCGGTGCGCAGGGTGGTCCGGCGGGCGCTCGCGTTCAACCCGCACACGGCTGTCCACGTCGCGGTGCGGGTGGTGACCACGTTGCGGGCCAGCGACTGGCGCGAGCTCGACCAGGATCCTGGCATCGGCCCCGAGCTGCGGGCCCACGTCCAGGCCTTGCTGCTCACCGTCCGCGCCCGCCGCACGTGACGGCTACTCCTCGAGCTGCGGCTCGAGCGTGACGTCGACGGTCCAGGTCGGCGCGTCGTCCTCGGGCACCGCGACCTCGGCCGCCGTGCCGTCGCTGGCGACGATGATCGTGGCGCCGGCCTGGGCGTGGATCGTGAAGCGACCATCCGCGCCGGAGCTGGTCTGGCTGCCCGACTCGTCGGGGACGACCACCACCGCGCCGGCGACGGTCCGGCCCTGCTGGTCGTGGACGATGCCGTGGATCTCCTTGGTCACCGGCGGCGCCAGATCGAGATCCTGGGTCACCACCCCGCCGGTCGTGATCTCGGCGTCGAACCGCTGCGTCCGCTGGCTGCCGTTGCGCGCCACCACCGACGCGGTGCAGGCCGGCAGGCCGTCGACACGGTAGCTGCCGCCGTGGACCGAGGCCAGGAACCGCTCGCCGGTCTCGCCGTAGCTGGGGCCATCGGTCGTGCAGTCGATCTCGAGGCTGAACGCGCCCTCGTCGACGCCCTTGACGTGGCCGACCAGCGAGCCGGTGCCCGACAGGGTCAGCACGGTGCCGCGCGAGGGTGCGGTCACCCGCGCGCTGGCGACGCCCTGTCCGGGGACGCGGATCGTGACCGCGTAGTCGCCGG
>JAYVSF010000239.1:0-5769 GCA_043775605.1 Myxococcales bacterium | reverse complement strand
GAGGCGGGCCTGGGCCCAGTGCAGGCGGTTCTGGGCGAGGGTCCAGTCGCCGTCGGTGGGCTTGTCGCCCCACTTCGCCAGCTCGGCCTCGGCGGTGCGCAGATCGGCGCGCGCGGCCTCGGCGTCGACGTCGGCGGCGGCCACGGCCTGCTCGACCAGGACCTCGATGGCGCCGGTCTGGTCGATGCGGAGGGAGCCGACGCCGCGTGACATGGGCCGATCTGCACCCTATTCAGATCTGATCGCTGGGGATGTCAAGCAGCCGGGGCGTGAACGGGTACCTCATTGAAATTGCGGGAGTTGCGACGACCCCGGCCGAGGTCCACGAGCCTGGCCTGATCGCGAGCGCGTGGGCGGAGGCTTCCGCACACGTGTGCGTGCTCTCCGATGATCTCGGTCGTCCGTCGTCAACCTCTGTGGGTCTCAGCCGATACACTGAGTCAGTGTCGGCTGCCAAGTCCCCGCGCGCGACCGGCCCGCGCCCGATGAGCGCGGTCGCGGCCGGCCAGCGACTCGCCGAGAACTTCGTCCGGCGCGACAAGCCGGACGCGATCTGGGCGCGGTTCCTCATCGAGGTCGTGCTCCTGAGCAGCCCGATGTGGCTGGTCTTCATGGTGCTGGCCTTCTGCGTCGGGGTGCCGGGCTGGTGTGGCGTGACGTTGCTGGCGCTCGAGGCTGCCCACCTCGCGCTGCCATTCGTCCACCGGCGCACCGGCTCGTTCACCGGGACGATGGCGGCATTCGGAGCGCTGGTCTTCATCGGGATCAACTGGGTCGCGTGGATCGTCGGCGGCTTGCCGACATCGATCCTGTTATGGACGATCCCGATCGTTGTCACCAGCGTCGCCCAGCGACGGTCGCGCCGCCTGGGCACGGTGTGGGGCGGCCTGTGCGTCGCGCAGTACGTGGTCTGGTACGCGCTGGCGGCCACCGGGCGGACGCCGCATGGCTACGTGCTGTCGCAGTCGACCCGCGACCTGGTGGCCTTCGTGTCGCTGGCTGGCTGGCTGGCGCTGATGTTCGCCATCGGCCGGCGGGCCGCGGCGGTGACGGCCGAGCTCGCGCTCGCGCGGGACACCTGCCAGCGGGCCCTGCTCCAGTCGCAGAAGCTGGACGCGTTGAGCAAGACGGCCGATAGCCTCTCGAACGACTTCAACAACGTGCTGATGTCGATGGACTACTCGGCGCACCTGCTGGCCGAGGCGCTGGCCGGCGACGCCGCGTATGCCGGCGACGTGGCGGAGCTCGACGAGACCGTTGAGCGCTGCAAGGCGCTGTCGCGCAAGCTCGAGCGGCTCGGGCCGAGCGAGCCCTGCGTGGCGCTGGTCAGCGTCGACGACGTTGTCGAGGGGAGCGCCGCGACCTTCCGCCGGCTGCTGCCCCCGTCGACCACGCTCCAGATCTCGGCCGCGGCCGCCGGGGCGCACGTGCTGTGCGAGCGCAACCAGCTCGACCGCGTGCTCGTCAACCTGCTCGTCAACGCCCGTGACGCCATGGCCGTCGGAGGCGAGATCACGCTCACGACCAGATCGGTCGGCGACCGCGTGGTGGTCGAGGTGCGGGACACCGGCTGCGGCATCGCGCCCGATGTGCTCCCCCACATCTTCCAGGCGTTCTTCACCACCAAGTGCCGCGACTCCGGCACCGGGCTCGGCCTGTGGATCTGCCGCTCGATCGCCCAGGAGTGCGGTGGCACGTTGACGGCGACGAGCGAGCTCGGCGTGGGCACGACGATGAGGATCGAGCTCCCGTGGGTCGATCCGTCGGCGCCGCCACGCCGGTCCGCACCGCCGGCCCTGCGGTCGACTAGGCGGGCCTCGTCCGACGCCCGGACCGCACGCTCGATCGGATCGGCTCGGTTCGCGGGCTGGTTCGCGGCCACCATCGCCGATCCGCGCAGCCGCATCTGGGGCACGGCCATCGCGGCGATCGCGCTGTCCACGGTCCCCTTCTGGCTGAGCTTCGGCGTCCTGTACTGGACCTGGTTCGGGATGCCGGCGCTCGCCTCGCTGTTGGTCACCAGCGCCGGGATGTGTGCGCTCACGCCGCTGTTGCTGCGGATGACCCGGTCGCCGGCGATCGCGGGCCGGACGCTGGCGGTGATCGCGTTCGGGACGCTGACCACCCTCGCCATCGCCCGTGGCGGCTTCCAGCTGCAGATCCTGGTGTGGACGACGATCATCCCGATCGCCGGCTCCGCGCAGCCAGCGTTCCGCCGGTCCGCGCCCGGCTGGGCGCTCGCCGCGCTCGGGCAGTGCGCGCTGGTGTACACGCTCGCGGCGACCGGCTGGGGCCGGGCAGAGCTGGCGCTCGCCCCCGCGCGGGCGGTCGGCGAGCAGGTCATGGTCCTGGTCGCGATCCTGGCGCTGTTCGTGCTGGTCTTTCGCGCGACGTCGCGGGTCACGGATCGCTTCGTGGTCGAACGCGAGGGCTACGAGGCCGCGCTGGTCCGATCGCAGGACGCCGAGACCCTCGGCACCTTGGCGAGCTCGATCGCGCACGATCTCAACAACGTCCTGACGCCCCTGACGTACGCCACGGAGCTCCTCAAAGAGCAGCTGCCCGCGGCCCACCCGGCGCGCAGCGAACTCGACGAGCTCGACCGCGCCGCGGGCCGGCTCCACGACCTCGCGCGCCAGCTGACCCGGTTCGGCCGCGCCGATCACGACCGGGCGTCCGTCCTGATCCCGGCCGACGCGCTCGCGTCGCTCGAGCCCATGCTGCGACCGATCGTCGGCAGTCACATCCGGATTCGTCTCGAGCTGGCGTCGGGCGGCGCCGCGATCTTGTGCCGGAGCAACGCGTTCGATCAGCTCGTGATCAACCTCGCGCTCAACGCCCGCGACGCGATGGCCGACGGCGGCCACCTGACGATCGCGACCGTGGCGAGCGACCGGGCGGTGACGATCTCGCTGCGCGACTCCGGCGTCGGCATCCCGACCGCCCTGCTGGATCGCGTCTGCGCCCCGTTCTTCTCCACCGCCGACGAACGCGTCGGGCTCGGCCTGTGGGTGTGCCGCGAGATCGCCGCCGAGGCGCGGGGCGACCTGACGATCGCGAGCGAGCCCGGCTGCGGGACGACGGTCCGGGTGACCATCCCGCGCGCGCAGATCCCACCGGCGCTGCCCGAGCCCAGGTCCGCCTCGACCGGGCGGGGCACCGCGGGGCCGACCCGCCCGGCGGCGGTCGGGGCGCCAGCCCAGCCCAGCCTGGGGCGCCCGTGAGCCCGATCCCGGACCGGGCGCTGGTTGTGAGGGTCGCGTTCGACGCGACGCGCCGAGTGCTGCCGCGGGTCATCCTGGCGACCGGCGTGGTCTACCTCGTGTTCGCCTGCCTCTACGCGACCGCCATCCGTGAGCCCGGCCGGGGCCTGCTGGTCGCCCTGACCGGCGTGTCGGGCGCGGGTTTCGTGCTCTACGGTCGGATCGTCATGACCCGCGGGTTGTCGGTCCGGCACTGCCACGCCGCGATCGGCGGCGCCAGCGCCGTGATCATCGCGAACATCGCCGCCGAGTACGCGGTCTCGCGCTCGTACCTCCACGGCGTGGGGTTTCTGCTGGTGCAGCTCGCCGCCGGCATGTTGATCCCGACCGTGCCGTGGCTGCTCGCCTTCTTCGCCGCGAACACCCTGGCCTGGCTCGCGGCCACGCTGGCCGCCGGGATCGGCATCCACGCCGGCGACGCCGCGCTGGCGTTCTCCTGCGCGACCCTGATCGCGACAGTGCTGTTCTACGCGCGAGCTCGCACCACGGCGCTGGTCGAGTCGCTGCGGCAGTCGGTCGAGGAGAGCCGCGACCTCGAGTTGCGCGCGGTGCTCGACAGCAACGCCGATGCGATCCTGCTGCACCGGGCGGGGGTCCTGGTGTACGCCAACGCCGCGCTGGTCGCGCAGCTCCGCTGTGAGTCGGGCAGCGACTGCGTCGGCACGCCCTTGTCGCGC
The DNA here is from genome assembly GCA_043775605.1 of Myxococcales bacterium. GTDB lineage: Bacteria > Myxococcota_A > Polyangia > Haliangiales > Haliangiaceae > UBA2376. The sequence continues at coordinate 1,829 of JAYVSF010000239.1, read as the reverse complement.
TGGGCCGCGCCCGACCAGTCCACGCGGTTGGCGGCCCTGCTCGCCGACGGACCGGGCGCCTCGACCCACATGCTCGAGCTGGTGCGGACCGACGGCGAGGTCGTGATGTTCGAGATCTCCCGGCCGCGCACCATCCGGTTCCAGGGCGAGCAGGTGGTCATGCTCGTAGGCCGCGACGTCACCGCGTCGCAACTGGCGATCCGAGCGCAGCTCGTGTTCGCGGACCGGATGGCGACAGCCGGGATGCTCGCCGCCGGGCTCGCGCACGAGCTCAACAGCCCGCTCGCGGCGGCCCAGCTCAACCTGTCGGTGCTCGCCGAGCAGGTCGCGCCGGCCGACGCGGACTCGCGCGAGATCGTCGCCGAAGCCGCCGCGGCGCTGGCGCGGGTCGTCGCGATCGTGAGCGATCTGCACGCGATCTCGCCGTACGCGAGCGAGCACGACATCGACGACGTGGAGGTCGCCCAGGTCGTGGCGCACGCGATCAAGCTGACGAGCAACGAGATCCGGCATCGCGCCGAGGTCGTCGCCGAGCTGCGCGACGCGCCCGTGGTCCGGCTCAACCGGGCCACGCTGACGCAGGCGTTGATCAATTTGCTCGGCAACGCCGCGCGCGACGTCGATGACGGGCGCGGCGGTCACACTATCTGCGTGCGCACGGGCACCGACGCGCGCGGGCGCGCGACGATCGAGATCGCCGATGATGGCCCGGGCCTGTCGCCCGAGGGCGTCGAGCACGTGTTCGACCCCTTCTTCTCGAACCGGGCCGACGGACTCGGTGCCGGCCTCGGCCTCTACTACTGTCATTCGGTGGTCACAGCGGCGGGGGGCACCATCGAGGTCGCCAGCCAGCTCGGCGCCGGCACGACGTTTCGCCTCGCGTTGCCGCCAGCACCCATGGCGAGAAAGGTCTCCTCGGTCATGAACCCGTCGAACTCGCCAGCCCTCCAGATCCTGGTCGTCGATGATGAACCGGCGGTCGGACGTTCGATCAAGCGCGCGCTCGCGGACTGCGCCGTGACCGTGTCGACGAGTGGCGGCGACGCGGTCGCGCAGTACGAGGCGGTCCGGCCCGATCTGGTCCTGTGCGACGTGATGATGCCGGGGCTGTCGGGGCCGGCGCTGTACGAGCAGCTCCGCGCTCGGCATCCCGAGATCGAGCGCCAGATCGTCTTCATGACCGGCGGCGCGTTCACGAAGCCGACCCGCGAGTTCGTCGAGACCACCTCCGCGACCGTGCTCAAGAAGCCGATCTCGATCACCGCGCTCCGGGAGCTGGTCGGCGCCCGGCGGGGCGCGCCGCGACCCGGGTCGTGACCGGCGGCGGCAGCGGACCGCGGGCTGATTGACAGCGCGGGTGGCCCGGGAGCATAGGGCGCATGAACGCGGTTTGGTCGCCGGCACGTGCGGCGGCGACGCCTGAGGCTACGCGGGGGACGGTCGGCGCGGGCGGAAACGAGAGGGCGCGCACGGAGGTCGTGGTGGTGGGGCGACAGCGGGCGAGGCGGTGGCCTGCCACGTCGTCCTCAGCCTGGCGACCAGCGGCCCCGACGTCGCCGACGCCTTCACCGCCCAGCACGCGGACTCGGAGGACGCTCGGGGCGAACGGGCAGGAGTCCGCCCAGACCCGACGCAGGATCTCCTCGAAGCTGCGGACCGTGTCCTCGCGCGACACGAACAGCAGCAGGTCCTGCTTCTCGACGTCGCGGAAGTACTCGGCGATGGTCAGCGCCGACAGCCCGACCCGCTGGCGGGCGCCGGGCGGCTCGTTCATCTGGCCGAACACCAGCGCGGTCTTCGACAGCACCGAGCTGCCGTCGAACAGCTTG
>JAYVSF010000238.1:0-1827 GCA_043775605.1 Myxococcales bacterium | reverse complement strand
GCCACCACCATGCACGACGCCGTGGCCCAGGCCGCCGCGCTGTGCGCCGCCGGCGACGCGGTCGTGCTGTCCCCGGCGTGCGCCAGCTACGACATGTTCCAGAACTTCGGCCACCGCGGCCGGGTGTTCCGCGAGGCCGTCGCCGCGATCGGCGCGCGCCGCCTCGACCTCTGACGCCGCGTAGCGCGCGCCGGGCCGAAAATGCACGAGGCGGTGAGCTGGGGAGCTGCACCGCCTCGGGAGGCTTCAGGCCGGCGGGGCCGGCGTCGGGGACGTTAGCGCCGGCGACGGCGGAGCAGGCCGATGACGCCCAGGCCGAGCAGCGCGAAGCCACCGGTGCTGGTGCCGCCGCCGGTCTGGCAGCCACCGCCATCGACCGTCACCGCCGGATTGTCGATCGGCACCCGGACCTTGAAGATCTGGCTCGGCGAGTACTCGCTCTTGCCGCCCGAGCGATCGACCGCCCGCGCGTGCCACTTGTAGTCGTTGCCGCTCACCAGGTCGTCGGCCGTCGCGGTCACGTTGCCCGCCACGCCGCTGATCGTCGTCACCAGCACGTCGTTGGTGTCGAGGATCTCCAGGTCGTACGTGATCGGCTCGCCCTCGGGGTCGGTCGACGCCATCCAAGAGAACGCCGGGTTCACCGTCCGCACCTCCGACCCGTCCGACGGGTTGTTCAGCGTCGGCACCGACGGCGGCGCGTTGCTGGTCGACACCGTGAAGCACGCCGTCGCGTACCCGCTCGTCGCCTGGCCGTCGTCCGACCGCGCCCGCCAGCAGTAGTGCGTGTCCTCGACCAGGTCCATCGTCAGCGCGTAGATCCGCTGCCGCTGATCGTTGCCGCTCGCGATCACGTTCGCGAACGTGCTGTCGGTCGCCAGCGCCCAGTCGTACACGAGCTGATCGCGGTCGACGTCCACCGCCTCGAGCACCGCGAAGTCCGGCCGCACGGTCGGCACCACCGCCCCGTCGAGCGGCGAGCTCAGCGTCGGCACCTCCGGCGGCGAGTTGGTCGTCGACACGAAGAACTCGCCGGTCGCGCTCCAGCCGCCCGCCAGCCCGCCGCCGTCGGTCGCCCGCGCCCGCCAGTAGTACGAGTGGTCCTCCTGCAGCGGCAGCACCACCTGCCACGTCGTCGTGTTCGCGCCCGCCACCACGCCCGCCTGGTTCGCCACCAGCGTCGTCAGCGCCGGCTCCCGGTACACCTCGAACGTGTACGTCAGCCGGTCCTGATCCGGATCCGTCGCGTTGTCGATCACCAGGTTCGGCTGCAACAGGTTGACCTGCCCGCCCGACGCCGGGCTGTTGAGCCGCGGCGCGCCCGGCGCCTCGTTCAGCGTGTTCACGAAGAACCCGCACGCCGGCGCCGAGTACGCCCCGTACGTGAACGCATCCTTCGCACGCACCCGCCAGAAGTAGCGCGTGTTCTCCGCCAGGTTGCCCGGCACCTGCCACCCCGTCGTGCCCGCGCCCTGCGCGATGTTCGCCTGCGACGCCACCGGGATGCTCAGCCCCTGGTCCAGGTACAGCTCGAACGTGTACCGCAAGGACGCCGGCCCGGCCGCGTTGGTCGCCACCAGCCGCACCTGGTTCATCGCCAGCACGCTGCCGCACACCGGCGTCAGCGGCACCGGCGCGCTCGGCCCGTCGTACGAGTTCGGGTTCGTCGTGTTCAGGTACTCGTGCAGGTTCGTCCGCCCGTCGCTGTCCGGGTCCCCGAACTGATCCTGCGCCGCCGTGTTCCCGAAGTTCGCGATCTCCCACGAGTCCGGCAGCCCGTCGCCGTCCGCGTCGAGGAACCCGGTCTGGAACTGGTTCGTCGCCGAG
>JAYVSF010000237.1:0-13770 GCA_043775605.1 Myxococcales bacterium | reverse complement strand
ATCGACACCACCGCCGCCACGGTCGTCGCGATCGACAAGTTCCTCAAGGAGTCGCTCGAGCCGGCCGACGTCACCGCCAAGGACGCCTGGAACAAGCAGAAGCTCGACGCCCAGAAGGTCATCACCGAGCTGAACCTCGAGATCGACGCGATGCACCTCGAGCTGACCCAGATCCGCCGCGAGGTGGTGCTGGGCCGCGACGAGGCCGGCACCGCCGACGAGTCCGCGATCCGGGGCCGGGCCCTGCGCACCCAGCTGCGGGCCGCGCTGGCCGCCGAGCACCTGGCCGCCTCGCGCGTGGCCCAGGGCAACCAGGGCACCGCCGACTGGATCGCCGAGCTGATCCGCCGCGACGACGGCGTCATGGCCCAGCTCGACGCGGTCGACCGCTCGATCGACGAGGTGGTCGAGGTCGCGCTCGAGGAGGTCCGCGACACGCTGACCCGCGAGAAGGCCGAGCTGTCGTCGTACCGGCGCGAGTTCCTGCTGTACGAGGCCGAGTCGCGGGCCCTCGGCGGCACCGTGCTCGGCGAGGCCTTCCGCTCGGTCAAGAGCAAGTTCTACGAGGTCCTGGTCCGGACCGACGTCGGCGTGGTCGACGTCAGCTGGTCGCAGAAGGAGGAGTCCGACGACGACCTCCAGCGCTACACCCTCGACAAGTCGCGCGAGTTGAAGCAGTTGAAGGACGAGTTCGCCGACCTCATCAACGAGGCCCGCGACGAGGCGGCGGCCGAGGGCGCGGCCAAGGGCGACGGCAAGGTCGCGCCCGACCCGACCCCGGCCACGCCGCCGGACCCGACGCTGACACCGACACCCACGCCCGAGCCTGGAGGGTTGCCGTGAGTTCGCGCCCGATGCCGTCGCTGACCGCGTCTGCGCGCCGCGCCGTGGCCGCGCTCCTGATGCTGGTGCTGGCGGCCGGTCCGGCCGTGGCCCAGCCCGGCATGACCCTGCCGGTCGACGAGCCCGCCCGCGCGCCCGGCCTCACCGCGCCGGCGGCGCCGCCGCCGACCCCGACCGCCGGCTTCGCCGGCATGGACGTCCAGCTCACCCCCGACGAGGCCAAGGAGCTGGTCGAGGTCGAGGGCGACTGGAAGCGCTACTCGGACGCCGCCGAGGATCACCACAAGCGGATGCGCGACCTGCTGTTGCGCTCGTTCGACGACAAGACCGCCGAGCTCGAGGCCCGCTACGCCGCCCGCATCTCCGACGCCTCGGCGACCAAGCTCGAGCGCCACCGCTCGACGATCGAGCTGCTCGAGAAGTTCATCAAGGATCACCCCGACCATCCCCTGTTCACGCCCGACGCGATGTACCGGCTGGCGGATCTGTACCTCGACGCCTCCGACGACGCGCTCGACACGATGGACATGGCCGCCGAGGTGATCGCCGACTACTCCCCGTCGATCGCGCTGTGGGAGCAGATCCTCACCAAGTTCCCCGACTACCGGCAGATGCCGAGCGTGCTGTACCTGCTCGGCCACTACAACAAGTCGCAGGACGAGCGCCGGTCGCTGGTGCTGTTCCTGTCGCTGGCCTGCGCCAACAAGTTCAAGTGGACCGATCCGCCGCCGCCGGTGCCGACCAAGGAAGAGGCGCTGGCCAAGAGCGACAACAAGGTCCGGGTCGATCCCTACGCCGACTGCCAGGCCTGGGACGGCGCCGATCCGGAGCTTGTCCGCCACGCCTGGGTCCGCGGCATCGCCGACTACCACTTCGGCGTGCCCGGCGAGCTCGACGAGGCCATCGCCGGGTACCTCAAGGTCGTCGACGGCGCCAAGGACTCGCCGCTGTACGCCGAGGCCCTCTACAAGCTGGCGTGGTCGTTCTACAAGCGCGACTTCCTGCTCGAGTCGATCAAGCGCTTCGACGAGTCGGTCCGGCTCTACGACGAGACCGTGGCCAAGGGCGCGATCCCGCCGCTCGAGCTGCGCGAGGAGTCGCTGCAGTACATCGCGGTCGCGTTCACCGATCCGTGGGAGGGCGAGGTCGACACCGATCCGGTCGCCGCCTTCAAACGCGCCAAGGACTTCTACAAGGGCCGCGAGAACGAGCCCCACATCCGCGACGTCTGGGAGGCGCTCGGCGGCGCGTTCATGGAGCTGCAGGCCTACGATCAGGCGGTCGATTCGTACCGCACCGCGATCGGCCCGCCCTGGGAGCTGCACCCGCGCAACCCGCTGGTCCACCAGCTCATCGTCGACGCCTACGAGGCCAAGGGCGACAAGTTCGCGGTCGACACCACCGCCGCCGAGCTGGCCACCCACTACGCGCCCGGCACCGCCTGGTACACCGCCAACGAGAAGGACCGCGAGGCGATGGAGAACCAGCGCCGCATCGCGGAGCGCGCGCTGTACGCCTCGGCCCGCAACACCCACCTCGCCGCCACCGACCTGCGCAAGGAGTGGGAGGCCGGCGGCCGGTCCGAGGCCGAGCTGCGCGACCAGTACATGGCGCTGTACGCCAAGGCGGTCGAGCTGTACCGGACCTTCATCACGCAGTACCCCGAGAGCGACTACGCCTACGAGTTCACCTACTACGAGGGCGAGGCGCTGTTCTACAGCGAGCACTACCTCGAGGCCGCCGAGCAGTACCGCTGGGTCCGCGATCACCGCGACCTGTCGAGCCTCTACTACCTCGACGCCGCCAAGAGCCTGCTGGCCTCGTACGAGGCCGAGGTCGCCCGTCAGGTCGCGGCCGGTCAGCTCGCCGCGCTGCGGGTGCCGACGGTGACCGAGCTCAAGGCGATGCCGCAACCGCTCACCGCCCAGCCCATCCCCGACCTGTACCTCAAGCTGCAGTCGGAGTGGGACGACTACCAGGAGAACGTCGTCGATCCCCAGACCGCGCCGCAGCAGGGCATCAACGCCGCGCTCATCAGCCTGGCCTACCTCCATCTCGACGAGGCGATCGAGCGGCTCGAGAAGGTGATGACCAAGTTCTGCGCCAACCCCGAGGCGGTCAAGGCCAAGGACGGCTTGGTCGCGCTGTACGAGGCCACCGGCCAGTACGACAAGTTCACCGAGGTCAACCAGCGGTTCATCAAGGCCAAGTGCGGCGACGACAAGTCGCGCGAGCTGGCCCAGTCGCAGAACCGCTCGGTCGAGTTCAAGAAGGCCGAGCAGCTCTACGCCAAGAACGACTTCCTCGCCGCCGCCGAGGCGTTCTACCGCTACTACAAGACCGCGCCCGCCGCCGACGCCGACCTGCCGACCGCGCTGTACAACGCGGCCTCGTCGTACGCCCAGGCCGACCGGCCCAAGACCGCGATCGCGCTCTACAAGGAGTTCACCCAGAGCAAGCAGAAGGCGTTCCGCGAGAGCCCGTACTTCCTCGAGGCGATGCGCCTGACCGCGCGCAGCCAGCAGAGCGTGTTCGACTACGCCGCGGCGATCGCGACCAACCTCGACCTGTACGACCTGGCCAAGGACGCCAAGCGGCGTGGCATCAAGCCGCCGCCCCCGGTCGGCGGTGAGCCGGCCAAGACCACCGACCAGATCGCGCTCGACGCGCTGTACGACGCCGCGACGCTGGCCGAGCTCAATCGCGACTTCAAGCGCGCAGTCGAGCTGTTCAACCGCTACGAGCACGAGGAGACCAACCCCGAGCGCAACGAGGAGGCGTCGTGGTCGGTGGTCCGCATCTACCGCTCGGCCGGCGACGTCGCCAACCTGGTGATCGCGGCCGACCGCTGGCGCCGGACCTACGGCGGCGACCTCGCCAACACCGACAAGTTCGTCCAGACCTTCTACGACACCGCCGCGGTGTGGAAGCGCAAGGGCAAGACCAAGGAGGCCGACGCCGCTGGCCAGGCCGCGATCGACGCCTGGCGGGCCCGGGGCTCGGGCAAGAACTCGAAGGCGGCGCAGATGGCCGGCGAGTGGAACCTGGCGTTCGTCGAGCGCGCCTACGCGGCGACGTTCGTGCCCTACAAGGTCACCGAGGTCGCCAAGACCGTCGATCGGTCGAAGGCGATCAAGGCGGCGCTCGAGGCGCTGACCGTCGACATGCAGAACCGCTACCAGGTGCTCGAGGCCTTCGGCGTGGCCGAGTACACCATGGCGGCCCAGGTCCGCTACGGCGACACCATGTCGATGTTCGCCGAGAAGCTGTCGCAGGCCCCGACCCCGAAGTTCGTGCTCGATCTCGAGAAGCGGAACCCCGACGCCGGCGCGGTCGCGGCCTACGAGGAAGGCCTGGCCAAGAACCTGGCCAAGTACGTCGACGCGGCCCGGACCGCCTGGATCGAGGTGGTCGACCTGGCCAAGCGCAACGGGGTGTCCAACAAGTGGAGTCAGCTCGCGCGCGAGAACCTCAACCGCGAGTTCCCCGACGAGTTCCCGGTGCTGCACCAGGAGCTGTTCACCGGCACGGAGGCCCCGTGAGACACCCCGTTCAGCCTGAGCCGAGTCGAAGGGCAGATCGTCCACGCGGCTCGGGCGTTTCCAGGGTCATGCGCCCATTCGCCCTGATCGCCTTGGCCCTCGCGCTCGCGGGCGCGGGGGCGTGCGGCGGCAGCAAGAAGGCCAAGACCACGCCGGCCGGCACTGGCGGCGGCTCGGGCTCGGGCGGCGGCAGCGACGCCACGGGCATGGACGACAAGGACCCGACCGGCGCGGGCTCGGGCGCCGGCGCTGGGTCCGGCGCGGGCTCGGGTGAGGTCACGCTGCCGACCGGCACCGGCGACGACGGTTCGGGCGCCGGCTCGGGCTCCGACGTGGTGGTCGAGGACAAGCCGCCGCCGGCGATCGTCCCGCCCAACTACGACATCAGTCCGGAGCAGGCCAAGTCCGAGGTCACCCGCCGGCTGAACACCGCGCGCACCATGCTGGCGGCCAACCCGCCGGACTCCGACGGGGCGATCCGCGAGGCCCAGCTGGCGCTGGCCGCCGACGGCACCAGCATCGACGCGATCGTGACGATCGCCCACGCCAACTATCACAAGCGGCTGTACGACACCGCCGAGGTCATCCTCGACGACCTCTACAAGCACCGGTCGACGTCGCAGGCGAACCCGTACCTCTACTACGTGTATGGGCTGGTCTACGACAAGATGGCCGAGGACGGCAAGGCGTTCCTGGCCTTCCGCAAGGCCACCGAGCTCGACCCCAACTACACCAGCGCGCTGATCGACCTCGGCGTCCACCAGCTCGCCAACAAGCAGTACCCGGACGCGACCAGGACGTACGAGCACCTGACCGGCGACCTCGGCCGCAACGACGCGCCGTCGTGGAACGGCCTCGGCTCGGCCTACCGCGGCCAGGCCGCCGACTACGATCCGACGTCGCCCGACCGCGCGCAGTGGCTGACCAAGGCCGAGAGCGCGTTCAAGCGGGCCCAGGCCGCCGACCGCAACTACAGCGCCGCGTACTACAACCTCGGCCTCCTGTACCTCGACGCCGATCCGTTCCCGGGCACCGACGGCCAGCCGGTCGACACCCTGATCCGGCTCAACAAGGCCAAGACCTACTTCGACGAGTACAAGAACCTCCCTGGCGTCGACATGCCCCTGTACGACGAGCGCACCAAGGACGTCACCAAGCTGATCAAGCGTGAAGAGAAGAAGCGCAAGAAGGCCACGGCAGGAGGCTGAGATGCAGACCGCCCGACATGCGTGCGTTCCGTCGTTCCGGACCCTCGGCGCGCTGGCCGCGGCCGGCCTCGCGCTCGCCCTCCTGGCGCCCACCCGCGCCCACGCCGAGGGCTGCGACGACGCGGCCAAGAGCGACGGCAGCGGCGGCGGCGGCGGCGGCGGCGGCGGCGAGAAGAAGAACAACTTCCACGTCGAGATCCGCAACGGCGTGAAGGTCCACGTGATCGACACCGTGATCGCGGTGTGCGGCAAGGTCCCGAGGCCGAGCGTGGTCTACGTGCTCCAGCCCAAGAACATCAACTACGAGTGGGAGACCCTGAAGCAGGACTTCCTCCCGCTCATCCTCGCCAGCGTGCAGAAGGCGCCGTTCTGATGGCCACCGCGAGCGCAACCAGTACTGGCGGACGGCAGCGCGCGCTGCGCATCGGCGTGCTGCTCGGCGGCAAGATCGTCGAAGAGCGGCTGATCCGCGAGCGAATCGACGTGACGATCGGCCAGTCGGCCAAGTGCACGTTCTCGATCCCTCTCGAGGAGCTGCCCCGGCAGTGGGCGATCTTCGAGCTGAAGAACGACCGCTACGCGCTCAACTTCACGGCGAAGATGGACGGCCGGCTGTCGGACGGCGACCGGGTCCTGACCCTCGAGCAGGCCAAGACCGGCGGCGCCGTCCGCCACGACGATCACTGGAGCCTGCCGCTGTCGTCGCAGGCCCGCGGCAAGATCTCGCTCGGCGAGCTGACGCTGCTGTTCCAGTTCGTCACCGCGCCGCCGATCCAGCCCCGGCCGCAGCTGCCGCACTCGGTGCGCGGCACGTTCATCGATCGCATCGATCCCCGGCTGTCGGTGATCGTCGCCAGCTCGCTGGCGGTGCACTTCGGCCTGATGCTGTACGCGGTGCTGGTCAACGATCCCTCGACCGGCACCAACCTGGCCGAGACCGCGTACAACGCGACGTTCAAGGACGAGGAGTACGCGGTCCAGGACTTCCAGCTGCCCGAGCCGCCCAAGGCGGACGCCGGCGAGAAGCCGGCCGAGGTCAAGAAGGAAGACAAGCCGCAGGCGCCCAAGCCCGACAAGAAGCCGGCGACCGGCGGCACCGAGAACAAGCCCGAGAGCCGCGACTCCAAGGACGCGGTCGCGCTGCAGGAGGAGTCGGTCCGCTACGCCGACATGCTGTTCTCCGACGACGACACCAGCGCGGCCGGCCTGGCCGGCGGCATGGAGCGGCGCAAGCCGGGCTCGACGCTCGAGGGTCAACTCGAGGAGGTCGCCGCCAGCGGCGCCCGCACCGAGATCGGCGGCGGCACCGCCGGCCGTGGCCCGCGCGGCGGCGGCGATCCGCGGGTCGGCACCGGCACCGGCCCGGGCGTCGAGGGCCCCAGTGGCCCGGTCAGCGCGGCCGATCCCAACAAGGGCGAGAAGGTGCCGCAGGGGCGGATCTCGGTCACCGACAAGAAGTCGTTCGACGACACCACGCTCACGCCCGACGCGGTGCTGCGCAAGATCCAGGGGCCGTACATGGCCGGCATCAAGCGCTGCCAGAAGCAGACCCTGCTGAAGGATCCGACCGCGCGCGGCAAGGTCAAGCTGTCGTTCACGGTCAACGCGACCGGCCGCACCGTCAGCCCGCGCTCGAGCGGCTTCGACTCCGATCTCGATCAGTGCATCGTGGGCCTGATGGGCAACTGGCGCTTCGATGTCCCCAAGGACACCGACGGCGAGCCGACCGACGCGTCGTTCGAGATCGCCCTGCAGCTCGTCCCGGAGTGAGGCTGCGGTGACCCCGCGGTGACCCGCGCGGCGAGCTACTTGTTGCGGACGTCGCCGGGGCCGATGTCGCAGGTGTCGAGCGAGTTGCGGTTGCCCTCGGGGCACTGCGCCTCGGGGACGGTCGAGTAGGTCGGGGTGCCCTCGGCGTCGACCGCGACGCAGCAGGTCAGGACCTGGGCGACATCGTCGGGGCGCGGGGCGTACGGGTCGACGGGCTTGGGGCTGTGGCAGGCGGCGAACAGGGCCAGGGGCAGCAGGGCTGACATGCGCATGCCCTGATTCCGCCACGTCGATGGCCCCGGCGCAACCGACCAGGAGGCGGGTCTACCAAGCCTACCCCGGCGAGGGCGAGGTTCGCGATCTGCCTTTTCCAGGGTCCATGAACGTCTGCGGCCCCCAGCGAGCCTTGGCGAGCGATCAACCATGACGCTGGGGGGGCGGGGTCACCGGCGAGGTTCGCGGTCTGCCTTTTCCAGGGTCCATGAACGTCTGCGGCCCTTTGACGTCCAAGCTGTGTTGCACCCTCGCCGCCACCTTCCTACCCTCTCGATCGGATGTCCGTGCGCGCCCTTCTCGCCGTGATCGCGTCGCTCGCCCTGTTCACGGCGTGCGGCGATCCCAAGCCCAGCAACTACCCGACCCAGTCGTTCTACGCCGAGGACTCCAGCCTCGGCGCCGACGATCAGCTCGAGATCACCGTCTACCTCGGCGGTGGCTCGACCAAGATCGAGGACATCAGCAAGGACTACCCGGTCAGCGCCGACGGCGGGCTGTCGTTCCCGATGATCGGCACCATCGCCGCCGCCGGCCGCAGCGCCCAGGACGTCGAGGACGAGATCCGCACCCGCCTGGCCGACGGCTACATCGTCAGCCCCAACGTCACGGTCCAGGTGAAGGAGTACCGCAGCAAGAAGATCTCGATCTTCGGCGAGGTCCGCAAGCCGGGCACGCTCGCCTGGCGGCCGTCGATGACCATCAACGAGGCGATCTCCGACGCCGCCGGCTTCACCGCGATGGCCAAGCCCAACGCCGCGGTCGTCACCCGCCGCGCCGCCGCCGACAAGACCGAGAAGTTCACCGTGCCGATCGAGAAGATCGCCAACAACCAGGCGCCGCAGTTCTACATGCGGCCCGGCGACTCCATCTACGTCCCGAAGCGGCTGTTCTAGCTCGCGCCATGCGGCCCCGTGACGTCGCCGCGTTGCTCGCCGTCGCCGTCGCGTTGACGCTGGCCACCGCGCTGGTCGGCGGCGCCACCCGCTGGGCCGCGATCATCGCGGTGGTGCTGGCGCTGGCCACGGCGGTGCCCCACCTCGACTCGCGCCGGACCTCGAGCCGGTCGGGGCCGCTGCTGCGCCTGGTCGGCCTGGCCGCGGCGCTCACCGCCGTGCAGCTCCTGCCCTTGCCGGAGATGCTGGCCGAGATCCTGATCCGCCCGCGCCTCGATCTCATCCGCGAGCATGCCACCGCGTTCGGCGAGCCGCGCCCGACCTGGAGCCTGGCCTCGTACGATCCGCCCGCGACCCTGGTCGAGCTGGCCAAGCTCGCCGGCTACCTGGCGCTGGCCTGGACCGCGGGCCGGTTGGCCGCGCAGCGTCGGGCCCGGCCGTGGCTGGCGGCGAGCGTGGTCGGCGCGGCGTCGGCGGCGGTGCTGATCGGCGGCGTCCACCTCGCGCTCGGCGCCCACCGGCTGTACGGCGTGTTCATCGAGCCGCCGCCCGATCACGTCACCGGCCCGCTCATCAACGACAACCACTTCGCCAGCCTGACCGCGCTGGCCGCGCCGCTCGCGGTCGGCCTGGCCCTGGGCTGGCGCGGGACCCGGCGGGCGGTGGCCGCGTTCGCCGGCCTACTCCTGTGCGCGGCGACCCTGCTGAGCAGCTCACGCGGCGGCGCGCTGGCGCTGCTCGCCGGCCTGGTGGTGACCACCGTGCTCCTGGTCATGCAGCGCCGCACCGGCATCGACAGCGATCACGGCCGGCCGCGGTCGTCGTTGCCGGCCGCGGTCATCGCCGGCTCGGTGGTGCTGCTGCTCGGCGTGGTGGTCACCAGCGACGTCAACGACGAGCTGCGCAGCACCCGGCTGAGCGAGCTGCGCGAGCCGCACAGCAAGTACCAGGTGTGGAGCCACACCATGCCGCTCGTCGGCGAGAACCGCTGGCTCGGCATCGGCAAGGGCGCGTTCGCGACCACGTACCCGATGGTGGCGCCGGTCGGCGACGTCACCTTCTCGCACGCCGAGAACAGCTACCTGCAGGCGGTGGTCGACTGGGGCGTGCCGGGCGCGGCCGGGCTCGCGGTGCTGCTGATGGTGCTCGGCCGCGAGGCGTTGCGCCGCTGGCGGCAGGGCCCGCTCGAGGCCGGGGCGGTCGGCGCCCTGACTGCGATCGCGCTGCACGAGCTGGTCGACTTCAGCCTCGAGCTGCCGGCGGTCGCGATGGCGACGATCGTGGTGGCCGCGATCGCGGCGCCGGCCCGGGTCGCCACCGACACGCCGCGGGCCGCGCCGGCGACCACGGGTCGGGGCGGCTCGTCGCGGGCCGGGCTCGACCGCCGGACCCGGATCCTCCGGCTCGCCGCGTTCGTCGGCGGGGTCGTGATCGCCGTGCTGGCCGCGACCCCGCTCGGCCGCAGCGCCAGCCTCGATCGCGACCGCCTGCCCGCCGATCAACGCGGCCAGGTCGCCGCCGCCCGCGCCGCGCTCGCCCGCCATCCCGCCGACGGCCTCGCCGCCGGGCACGCCGCGCAGGCCCTGTTCGCGGCCCGCGATCCGCGCGCGTTCGCGGTGGTCGCCCGCGCCCTCGCGCTGCGCCCGCACCACCCTGGGCTCCATCGCCTGGCCGCGCGCCTCCTCGGCGCGTCGCAGCACGTCCGCCAGGCCCAGTTCGAGTTCCGCCTGGCCTTCGACTGGGCCGATGATCACGAGGCGACGGCCATTCTCGACGAGATCTCCGCGATGTTCCCGGACCCGACCACCGCCGCCGCTGCGCTGCCGATCGAGCGGCGCCAGGCCTGGCGGCTGCAGAAGCTGCTCGCGACGCGCGGCCGCACCGAGCTGGCGCTGGCCTACGCCGCCCGCATCACCGAGCTCGAGCCCGGCCGCGCCGACGCCCACCTCGACCTCGCGCTGGCCGCGCTCCGCCTCGGTCGCGAGCAACTGGCCCGCATCCACGCCCAGCGCGCCCACCAGCTCGAGCCGACCGCGCTCTCGGCCTTGACCCTCGGCCGCGCGCTGGCCGCGACCGGCGACCACCGCGGCGCCGCCGACGCGCTCGGGACCGCGCCGCTCACCCACGACGACAACCTCGCGACCGACCTCGCCGCCGAGCTCGCCGCCCAGCTCCGCGCCATCGGCGATCTCGAGGGCGCGCGCGCCGTGCTGCTCGACGCGATCGAGGCCAGCGGCTCGCCCGGGTTCGAAGCGCTTTTGCGCCGCCACTACGCCGACGTCGAGGAGGCGATGGGCAACCGCAACCGCGCCGCCCTCGAGCGCAAGCACGCCGACCAGCTGTCACCCCCGAAGCCCTGACGCCATCGGGGCCGGGCGGCCGCGTGCTACGCTGAACGCGTGAAGGCCGTCCTCAGCCTGCCGTCTCGCACGACCTACGCCGACTACCTGGCGGTCGAGCAGAGCAGCGAGCGCCGTCACGAATTCCTCGACGGCGTCATCGTGGCGATGGCCGGCGGCTCGGACGAGCACAACGCGGTGGCCACCCGCATCGTCGCGTTTTGGTCGGGCCGTCTGCCCCGCGGCTGTCGCGGCTACAACTCCGACCAGCGGTTCTGGATCGCTGCCAGCGCCCGTGCCCGCTACAGCGATGGCTCGATCATCTGCGGCAAGCCCGAGCACCCGGCGCACGACGGCCAGGCGACGACCAATCCGCTGGTCGTCCTCGAGGTCCTCTCGCCCAGCAGCGCCGGCGACGACGACGGCGACAAGCGCCGCGACTTTCAGTCGCTGTCCTCGCTGCAGGCCTACATCCTCGCCGCCCAGGACACTCGCCGCGTGAAGGTCTACCGCCGCAACGAGCGCGGCGACTGGCACGACCAGCCAGACGTCTACGTCGACGGCGACCGCTTCGACCTGCCGGGCCTCACCAGCCCGGTCACCGTCCACGAAGTCTACGACGACATCCTCGACCCCACCGGCCGCTCCCTCCTCCGCTGACGCCTCGCCGGCGGCCTGGCGCTGTCGTTCTGGCCCTTGCGGTCGACCCTACGCCCAGGCCCCTCGCCCGGGCCGGTCACCCACCGCGCCCCCAGGGTCGCGCCGTTTGTGCAATCTTTTCGCAGGTCTGCCTTTCGCGATCGATGCTAGGTTTCGTGAACGTCGCGGTCTGACGCTGCGTCTAACCCTCTCGTGAGCACCCCTGTGACATCCACCGAACCCGAGTCGCTGGCCACGAGCGTCCGGCGCTACGTCGAGCTCCTCCGCAAGCGCCTCTGGGTGGTCGTGGCCGTGGTCGCGGTCGGCGTCACCGCCTCCGTGCTGTACACGCTGCGCCAGCCTCGGATCTACCAGTCGATCGCGACCGTGGTGGTCAACCCGTCGGCGCCGCGCGTGTTCGGCAACCAGGTTGACGAGGTCTTCGAGCTCGGCACCGGCAGCTACTGGTCCAATCAGGAGTACTACAACACCCAGCTGTCGGTGATCACCGGCTTCCCGCTGGCCCGCGAGACCGTCGGCCACGCCTACGGCGACACCATCTTCTTCGAGAAGCTGGCGCCCAAGAACCGGTACCCCAAGCTGTCCGACTCCGAGCGCGCCGACCTCGCCGCCGACCTGTTCAAGGGCATGCTCGGCGCCAGCCAGGCCCACGAGAGCCGCGTCGTCGCGATCAGCGTCCGCAGCGTCGATCAGGCCATGGCCATGGCCATGGCCAACGAGCACGCCCGCACCTACCTCGGCTTCATGGAGGGCAAGCGCGGCAAGAGCTCTGGCCCGGTGTCGCAGTACCTCACCAGCGAGCGCGACACCGCCGAGAAGGACCTGCGCGAGGCCGAGGAGAAGCTGTACGCGTTCCGCCGCGACCACGACATCCTGTCGACGTCGTTCGAGGACAAGCAGGCAATCCTCGCCGCCGACATCACCCGCTATTCGGGCGCGCTCGGCGAGGCCCGGGTCAAGCGCACCGAGCTCGGCAGCCAGCTCAAGCGGGCCCAGGCGCTCAAGGGCGAGGACGTCCTCGAGTCGCCGGTGTTCGCGCTGGTCGGCAGCGAGGAGGCGTTCGCCAGCCTCAAAGCCGAGTACTTGAAGCAGCGGCAGTCGCTCGACGAGATCCAGTCGCAGTGGGGGCCCAAGAGCGACAAGTTCCAGCAGCAGCAGGGCAAGGTCCTACAGCTCCGGACCACGCTCGAGGGCGAGGCCCGGCGCGCGGTGCGCGAGATCGAGGTCAAGTACCAGGCGGCGATGGCCACCGAGGGCGCGCTGTCGGTCGAGCTCGAGCGGCTCAAGAAGGAGGCCCAGACGCTCGGCGGTCAGCTCGCGATCGACTACGCGTCCCTGGCCCGCGATCACAAGTCGGCCGAGGACAACCTCACCATCCTCCTGACCCGGCTGCGCAACAGCGAGCAGGAGGGCCGCAACAAGCAGAGCAACGTCGAGCCGCACGAGCTGGCCCGCGGCGCCTACCTGGTCTATCCACGGATGCGGGTCAACGTCGCCCTCGCCCTGTTCGGCTCGCTGCTGCTCGGGCTCGGCATCGCGTTCCTGCTCGACTACCTCGACCGCACGATCAAGACCGCCGAGGACGTCGAGCGGCTGGTCGGCGCGCCGCTGCTCGGCATCATCCCGGTGGTGACCGAGGTCGCGACCGGCGACGATCCCAAGTCGACCAAGGATCGCGACCTCTACGTGTTCCGCAACCCAACCTCGCGCGCGGCCGAGTGCTGCCGGTCGATCCGGACCAACATCTTGTTCTCGTCGACCGACCGGCCGATGAAGACCATCACCGTGTCGAGCCCGCGGCCGCGCGAGGGCAAGACCACGACGACGATCTACATGGGCACCATCATGGCGCAGAGCGGCCAGAAGGTGCTCCTGGTCGACACCGACCTGCGCCGGCCCCGCCTCCACAAGTCGCTCGGCGTGTCGAAGAACCGCGGCCTCACCAACCTGATCCTCGGCGACGCCTCCATCGACGACGTCATCAAGACCACCGACATCCCGAACCTGTACGTCCTGCCGTGCGGGCCGCAGCCGCCCAACCCGGCCGAGCTCCTGCTCACCAACCGCTTCAAGCAGGTGCTGGCCGAGCTCGAGACCCGCTTCGATCGCATCATCCTCGATTCGCCGCCGCTGGGCCCGGTCACCGACGCGGTCGTGCTGTCGAAGATCACCGACGGCGTCTTGCTGGTGGTGCGGGCCGGCAAGACCCTGCGCGACGAGGCCAAGATCTCGGCTCGCA
>JAYVSF010000236.1:0-4573 GCA_043775605.1 Myxococcales bacterium | reverse complement strand
GTCGACCAGGGCCCGGGCCACCACGGCGGCGCGACCGTCGGCCGGCAGGGTCGAGAGCACCACCACGATCTCGGGGACGGACGCGGATTCGGGCTCGGCCACGTCCGACGGGTAGCACGGCCGCGCGTCGCCGTGGCATCCTCCGCCCGCGATGCTCATCGTGCAGAAGTACGGCGGTACCTCGGTCGGGACAATCGATCGCATGATGAACGTCGCTCGCCGCTGCCTGGCGTCGCAGGCCGGCGGCAACGATGTCGCGGTCGTGGTCTCGGCGATGTCGGGCGAGACCAACCGGTTGCTCAAGCTGGTCGGCGAGATTCACGACGATCCCAACGATCGCGAGGTCGACGTCATCGTGTCGACCGGCGAGCAGGTCTCGGTCGGCCTGGTCGCGCTCGCGATCCGCAAGCTCGGCGGCAAGGCTCGCTCGTTCCTCGGCCACCAGGTCAAGATCCAGACCGACAGCTCGTTCTCGCGCGCCCGCATCCTGTCGATCGACGCCGAGCCGGTGCGGACCGCGTTCGCCGCCGGCGAGATCGCGGTGATCGCCGGGTTCCAGGGCGTCGACGAGCAGGGCAGCATCACGACCCTCGGGCGCGGCGGCTCCGACACCACCGGCGTCGCCATCGCCGCGGCTCTGGGCGCCGACGCCTGCGAGATCTACACCGACGTCGACGGGGTCTACACCACCGATCCCAACATCGTGCCGACCGCGCGCAAGATCGAGCGGATCAGCTACGAGGAGATGCTCGAGCTGGCGTCCTTGGGCGCCAAGGTCTTGCAGCTTCGCTCGGTCGAGCTGGGCATGAAGTACGGCGTGCCGATCCACGTGCGATCGAGCTTCCACGACGGACCGGGCACCTGGGTGGTGCCCGAGGAGCGAGCCATGGAACGAGTCGTCGTGTCAGGGGTGACGGTAGCCCGTGACGAGGCCAAGATCACCGTCGGCAACATCCCCGACACCGCGGGGGTCGCCGCCAAGCTGTTCGCGCCGCTGGCCGCGTCGGGCGTGGTGGTCGACATGATCATCCAGAACGCGTCGACCGGTGGCTCGACCGATCTGACGTTCACGGTGCCGTCGGGCGATCGCAAGCGCGCCTGCGAGATCCTGACCCGCGACGTCGGCGAGCTGGTCGGCGCCGGTGGCGAACGGATCCGGTTCGACGACGACATCTGCAAGGTGTCGGTGGTCGGCGTCGGCATGCGCTCGCACGCCGGCGTCGCGCTGCGCATGTTCGAGCTGCTGGCCGGCGAGGGCATCAACATCCAGCTCATCTCGACCAGCGAGATCAAGATCTCGTGCGTGGTGGCCAAGAAGTACGCCGAGCTGGCGCTGCGCACCTTGCACGCCGGCTTCGGGCTCGATCGCCCGCCCGACGAGCGCGTCAGCCTGTAGCGGTCGCGTGCGGCCGAGCTCGATCGCCCTGGGGGTTGCGACGGCGGCGCTGGCCGCCGGCGGGGTCTACCTCTTGC
The DNA here is from genome assembly GCA_043775605.1 of Myxococcales bacterium. Taxonomy (GTDB): domain Bacteria; phylum Myxococcota_A; class Polyangia; order Haliangiales; family Haliangiaceae; genus UBA2376. The sequence goes on along the minus strand of JAYVSF010000236.1, from coordinate 3,100 downwards.
TCGAGGCCCGGCGCGAGTCGTCGCCCACCCCGGTCGCGCGCAACTCGTTGGCGCCGCCGGTGATCGCGCCGCCGGTCGCCGAGCCGCCGGTGGCCCTGGTCCGTCCGCCGGCGCCGCCAACGCCACCACGTCGGCCGCCGCCGCCGCCGCCCACCATCACCGCGCCCGCGCTGGTCGAGGCGCCGCCGCCGCCGATGCCGCCGCCGGTCGCCGCCGCCGTCGTGACCACGGTCACCGGGTTGCAATACCAGGATCAGCGCGTGGGCACCGGCCCCGCGCCACGGCCGGGCCAGACCGTCGTCGTCCACTACACCGGCTGGCTCGACGCCGCCGGCGGCAACGGCGCCAAGTTCGACAGCTCGCGCGACCGCGGCGAGCCGATGGCGATCCCGTTCGGCAAGGGCGTGACCATCCCCGGCTGGGACGAGGGGCTCTCGACCATGCGGGTCGGCGGGCTGCGCACGCTGGTCGTCCCGGCCGCCCTCGGCTACGGCGACCACGGCTCCGGTGAGGTGATCCCGCCGGGTGCGGTGCTCCGCTTCGAGATCGAGCTGATCGACGTCAAGGATCCCTGAGGGCTCCGGCCGCACGCGCTCGGGATCAGATGCTGGGCGGGACCGGCAGCAGCGCCGCCGGCGCCGCCGGATCGGGTTCGAGCTCGGGCAGCAGCCGGGCCAGCTCGCGCGCGACCTGCCGCGCCCGGTGGCGCACGAAGTCGACCGCGTAGGCGTCGGCGAAGTAGACGATCAGCGCGGCCCGGTGCCAGAAGGTCAGGACGAACGCGTCGGCATCGGCGAGGTCGGTGTGACCCACGCGCTGGCTGCGGGCGGCGGCCTCGGCCCGTCGGATCAGGAGCTCGGCCCGGCTCGCCTGCAGCTCGGTCGGCGGCCGGGCGGCGACCACCACCTCGCCCGCGACCACGCACAGCACGTTGTCGGCGCCGTGGATCGCGGCCAGCGCGTCGAGGAAGGCGTGGATCCGATCGACGATCCGGCTCGGGCGATCGCTGGCGCCGAGCACGACCTCGGCGGCCGGCAGCGAGGTCGCAGCAGCGCGGGCCAGCTCGCGCAGGGCCCGGGCGGCGCGCTCGAGCGCCAGGTCGACGTCCTCGTCGCTGCGGCCCATCGGCCCGAGCTCCAGCTCGAGCCGGGCGCCGCCGCCGAGCGGCAGGGTGCGCAGGCCGCCGACCCCGAACACCGGCGGATCGTCGCCGTCGCGCGGCACCACCGATGCCCGCCGGGCCGCGGTCTCGCGCCGGAGGTCGCCGAGGATCGCGACCACCTGATCGTGGAGCGGGGCGGTCCGGTTGGTCACGCCGGCGGCTCGCGCGGCACCCATGTGGTCGTGGTCATGGTCAGCGGCTCGGGCTGGAACAGGTAGTTCGCGATCGCCGGCGCTCCGGCGTACAGCTCGCCCCAGCGACCGGCGGCGTAGCCTGGCGGTGGGCCGGCGATCTCGCCGGTGTCGACGTGGACCACGCCGTATGCGGGCAGGGTGGCGACCAGCCGCTGCATCCGGCGCAACAGCGGCGCCGAGTACACGCCGGCCTGCGCCGCCTCGCGCACGATCACGCCGCCCTGCTCGTCGAACGCGTCGACCGTGACCTCCTGCACCGCCGCCAGCGGGCACAGCCGCGACAGCATGATCCGCAGGTAGGCCTCGTGGATCTCGCCGCCGCGCCACTCGCCCGGCACCGGCACCCCGGCGTCGCGCACCGCGATCGCGCACGGCGGCCGGCCGACGCACAGCACGTAGACGAAGTCGCAGTGGGCGAGGGCGTCGCCGGCGACCACCACGGTCGCGGCGTCGAGCGCGGTCGCCAGCTCCTCGGCGAGCGCCCCGGCCTCGTCGGCGGCGGCGTGACCGAGCCGGCCGGCCGGCGGGCCCCAGCTCCGGGCCGGGTACAGGCGCTCGAGGGTCTCGTCGACCGAGGCCATCATCCCGCCCTTGCGATCGTCGCACCCCGACTTGCCGTGACAGTTGGTACAGCCGCCCACGCGCCTACCCTAGTGCACCGCGTGCGAGAGCGCATCAACGATCCGCGGCCCCTCGCTGCCGATCACGCCTGCTCGGCGACCGCGGCCGGGCGCTCGCTGCGGGCCGGGCGCGGGGCCAGGCGCAAGAGCGGGCGCAGGTGGCCCGGGATCGCGGACAGCTCCTCGGGGTCGCTGTCGACGATCAGGCCGCGACAGGCGGGCGCGCCGCAGTTGCACGGCTCGGCCAGGGCGCCGATGAAGGCGTAGTCATACGACAGCTCCTCGCCCGGCTCGATCGGCCGGACCGCGACCCACCAGGCCCGGATCGTGCCGCTCGCCGCGTCCCACGCCGACTCGACCGCCGTGTTGGGCGCGCACGAGTGGTTGATCCACCGGGTCTGATCGACCAGGTCGTAGTAGATCGGCGGTGCGTCGTCGTCGTCGTGGCCGGCGCCGTCGTGGGCCGGCAGGACCAGGGCGTAGGTGTCGTCGAACTCCTGCTCGCCGTCGTAGGTGACGCCGTCGCCCTCGATGACCGCCTCACCGACGGCGAAGGGCCGGCGGGCGACGAGGCCGTAGCCGTGGATGGACGAAGCGACGACGGAGAGCCCGGGCGCAGGAGGCATCGGCGGCATTGTCCAGATCCGGCCGGCGCTGTAAAGAGCCCGGCGCCCGAGCGAGCCTTGGCGAGCGATCAACCATGACGCTGGGTGGTCGGGGTCTTGGGGGAAGCTTGGGGTCTGCCTTCCTCGGCGCTCCGACCAACGAACGTGCTACGCCTTCCTGACCTGAGCCGCGGGCGGTTCCAATGCCCGGCCGGCGTGAAATACTGCGCGCGATGAGCAAACGCATCGGGATCCTGACCGGCGGCGGCGACTGCCCGGGCTTGAACGGCGTCATCCGCGCGGTGGTCCTCCACGCCCGCAACACCTACGGCTGGGAGGTGGTCGGCATCCGCAACGGCTTCGAGGGCCTGTACGAGGAGGAGTACATCGATCTCGAGCCGGCCAAGGTCGGCCACCTGCTGTCGCGCGGCGGCACGATGCTGGGCTCGTCGAACCGGGCCAACCCGTTCGCGTACCCGCTCAAGCTGCCCGACGGCCGGGTCGAGATCCACGACGTCA
>JAYVSF010000235.1:0-4054 GCA_043775605.1 Myxococcales bacterium | reverse complement strand
GCTGCCGATCGTGATCGTCCTGGTCTGGGTGACCTCGCGCCTGACCGGCGCCCGGATCCCGTCGAGCCGGAGCAGCCTCGACTTCTGGCTCGACCTGCTCTTGACCAGCGATCCGGCGGTCATGTCGGGGGTGGTCGTCGCGCTGTCGACGGCGCTGCTCTACCAGTTCGTGTTCCAGGCGACCATCGGTCAGACCCTGGGGATGCGGCTCCTGAAGCTGCGGGTGATCGACGTTTACGGTGAGCCGCCGTCGTACGCGCGCGCCGGCCTGCGCACCGTCGCCTACCTGGCCAGCGCGGCGACGTTGTTCCTTGGATTCTGGTGGATCGGCTTTGACGCCGAGAAGCGCGGCCTGCACGATTGGATTGCCGGCACCTACGTCATCCGCGGGTAGTCCAGCGTCCAACATGTCCTCAGGTCTCAGCTCTCTCCTGGTGCGCGACGGCGTCGTCAGCGTCAAGCGCATGGAGCGTGCGTACCAGCACCAGGTCATCGACGGCGGCAGCCTCGACACCATCCTGCTCGAGCAGGAGCTGCTCACCGAGGAGCGGCTCAGCGAGTACCTCGAGCTGGCGTCCGGCGTGCCGTCCGCGACCTGGGCCGACTGCGACGTGATCGACGGCGAGGCGATCCGGCGGTGCCCGCGCGAGCTCGCGGTCGCGTACGACGCCGCGCCGCTGGTGATGGAGGACGGCGCGCTGATCGTGCTGGTGAAGGATCCGGTCGAGCTGCCGAAGCTCGAGGCCCTGGCCAACCAGGTCGGCGTGACGATCGTGCCGATGGTGGTGCCCGAGTACCACTGGCACCTGGTCTTCGCGCGCGACTACGGCGACGAGCCCGAGACGCGGTTTGTCGAGCTGGCCAGGACGCTGGGGGCACCGCTGGGGCTCGAGAGCATCGAGCGGAGGCCGGCGCTGAGCGAGGAGGAGCAGGAAGCGGCGGCCGCGGCGTCTTCAGCCGCTGCCGAGCCCGAATCCGAGCCCGAATCCGAGCCCGAGTCCGTCCCCGAGCCCGTCCCCGAGCCCGAATCCGTCCCCGAGCCCGAATCCGTCCCGGAGCCCGAGGCCGACGCCGTCCCCGAGTCGGTGTCACGGGCCTGGTCGGTGCCCGAGGCGTGGGCCGCGCCGGCCGCCGAACCCGCGCCCGAGCCCGCCGCCACCTTCGAGCCCGAGCCCACCTCCGAGCCGGAGCCCGAGCCCGAGCACGAGCCTGCGATCGTCGTCGCGCCGCGCCTGCCCGAGCCGGAGCCCGAGCCTGCGGTCGAGGTTGCGCCCAGCGACTACGGCATCGGCGTGCCCCGTGGCGCCGGTCAGCGCGCCACCACCCAGCAGCTCCCGGCCTGGCGCGGCGACCTGGTGCCAACGGTAGCGGCCGCCACCGAGCACGCGCGCCAGGAGCGGCGGTCGACCCGGCCCGACCTCGCGACCGCGCGGCCCACCGCCCTGACCCAGCCGATCATCCCGATCCCGATCACCGTCCCGGCCTCGATCCCGGCCATCCCCCTCCCGCCGGTCGCGGCGCGGCCGTCCGCCAGCGACGACGAGCGCCCGATCGGGCCGGCCACCGCGCTCCAGCTCCTGCAGGCCGCTGACAGCCGCGACGAGGTCTTCCACGCGCTGCTGCGCGCGCTGCGCAGCCGGACCCGGTGGGCTGGCGTGCTCGTGGTCCAGAGCGGCGTGGCGGTCGGTCGGTTGGCGCTCGCCGATCTCGGCGTCGACGTCGCGTCGGTCGTCAACGTCAGCATCCCGCTCGACCGCCCGTCGCCGTTCCACGCGGTGATCACCGGGCGCCACCCGTACGTCGGCCAGGTCACCAGCGGCGATCCCGCGATCGACGACATGGCGGTGCGCATGGGCGGCACCTTGCCCGGCGCCGCGCTGCTGTTGCCGATCGTGCTGCGCGAGCGCTGCGTCGCCCTCGCCGTCGCGCACCGCGGCGCCGCGCCGCTCACCCTCGGCGACGTGTCGGATCTCCTGCCGCTGGCGCCGGCCGCCGCCGAGGCCCTCGGCCGCATCCTGGTGTCGCGCAAGCAGCGCGAGCCGGCCTCGCCGACCCCGGCCATCGGCCCGGCCGCGACCACCGCCCCGATCCACGCCCTGAAGGCCGCGCCCACCGCTGACCACGTGCTCGCGCCGCGCTCCCCGGCCGCCATCACGCTGGCCCCGCCGGTCGCCGCCGGTGGCGTGGTCGCCGAGTCCGTGCCGCGCAGCGCCACCCTCACCGGGCCGCCGCCGATCATCGTCGCCCCGGCGCTGCGCCCGCTGGCGGCCGTGCTCGCCGAGCTCGACGCCGACGATCCCGACGTCGCCGAGACCGCGCTGGTCGAGGCCACCGCCCGCGCTGAGGAGCTGCTGCCGCTCCTGCCGTCGCGCTTCCCCGGCACGCTCAAGATCGACCGCTACCAGGTCGGCGGTCGCACGCTGCGGCCCGGCCAGTACGGCCCGCTGCTCGAGCTCCTGGTCCGCATGGGCGCGCGCGCCACCGACCTGCTGATCGATCTGCTCGTCGACGCCGACCGCGACGTCCGCTTCTACGCCACCGTCTGCCTCGGCGGCATCCGGCCGCGGGCCGCGCTCCACGCCCTGGTCGAGCGGATCTTCGACACCGACTACGGCGTGCGGACCACCGCGGTCGAGGTCCTGGCCACGTTCTCGGCCCGCGACCTCGACCAGGCCATGGTCCGGGCCCGCCAGGCCCTGCACAGCGACGATCTCGAGCGGGTGGCGGCGTCGGCCCAGGCGGTCGCTACCTTGGCCGACGTCGGCGCGCTCGGCGATCTGGTCGAGCTGATCGGCAAGGACGCGCGCCGCGGCGAGATCGCGCGCCGGGCCCTGGTCACCCTGACCCGCCACGACCTCGGGATCTCGGCTCGCCGCTGGCGGTCCTGGTACGACGAGCACCGCGGCATGCACCGCGTCGAGTGGCTCCTGGCCGCGCTCGGCCACCGCGATCAGCAGCTGCGCGAGTCCGCGCTCGAGGAGCTGCGCCGGCTGACCGGCGAGGACTTCGGCGGCCTCGCCGACGACGGCAAGAAGGAGCGCGACGCGATCCGCGAGCGGTGGACCGCCTGGTGGCACAAGACCGGCCGCCACCGCTTCGTCGCCTGACCTCGGCCAGCCCTGGCCCGCGGGTCGCGAGCGCGGACGAGGTACGAGCAGGGGTTACCTACACCCATGTTCGCTGACCTCCTGCCCGCCACTCCCGCCGTCGGCCCGCACCACGTCAGCCGCGATCCTGCCGGCTACCTGTCCCCTCTGTTACGGGATTCCCACCAACTTCCTTCCCTCCCGGTGGTGAAATAGACCAACCGATGGTGGGCACCACCTTCCTCTCCGGATTAGTCAAAGTAAAATCAACTAGTTGATTGTGGCATTGACCTTGCTCAAGGGACCGGCATGGCCATCCTCGCTCTTCGCCCCCTGCCGCCCGCCGAGTGGTCCGACCGTGAGCTGCTGGCGCGCGTGCTCCGGAACGAGACCCGGGGGTGGAACGAGTTGGTCCGCCGCTACCGGTCGCTGATCTACCGCTGCATCAGCAAGGTCACCTCGAAGTACGCCCCGTTCGCGTCGAACGCCGACGTCGATGAGGTGTTCGCCGAGGTGCTGCTCGCGCTGCTCCGCGACGACATGCACAAGCTCCGCATGTACGACCCGGCCCGCGGCACCAAGCTCGGCTCGTGGATCGGCATCATCGCGGTCAACGCCTCCTACGACTACCTGCGCAGCGCCATCCGCCGGCCTTCGGGTGAGCGCCTCGACGCGTCGTACGACCCGCACGAGCCCTACGATCGCACCCCGCTCGACATGCTGCTCGACAAGGAGCGGTGGAGCCACCTCAACGACATCCTGTCCGACTTCTCGGACAAGGACCGCCAGTTCCTCGACCTGTTCTACGCCCGTGGCCTCGAGGCCGAGGCGGTCGCGGCCGAGATGAACATCAGCCTGAAGACGGTCTACTCGAAGAACCACAAGATCCGGAACCACCTGCGCCGCTGCCTCGAGCGCCTGACCGAGGTCAGCGCGATCTCGGACATGGTGCCGATGACGGCCTGAAC
>JAYVSF010000234.1:0-9157 GCA_043775605.1 Myxococcales bacterium | reverse complement strand
CCCTCGCCGTAGACCGTGATCGGCCCCGGCTCGAGCGTGGCGTTGGTCGGGTTGCGCAGGCGCACCGCGCGGAACGCGAAGCGCTGATTGCCGCGCGGCGACGACGGATCGTAGAGGTAGACCAGCTGGCCCTTGGTGGTCTCGCGCAGCACCGACACCATCGCGCTGGTGCCGCGGCTGACGGTGAGCGTGCCGGGCGACAGGAAGTAGCTCTCGCCGACCGGCGGCGCGCCGGGATCGAGCGCCGCCGACGGCCGGGCGCTCGCGGTCGCGCTGTCACCAGGCCCGCCGGTGGTGACCAGCTGGACCCCGGCGCCGCGGCCCGAGGCGACGCCCTTGCTGACCGCGCGCACCCGTGCCGGCGCTACCCCGGCGTCGATGAGCTGGTTGCGGACCAGGTTGGCGCGGGCCAGCGCCCGCTGATCGCCGTCGGCCTCGCCGGGCGCGGCGTAGCCCTCGACCACCACGAACGCCTTCTGCGCGATCAACGCCGGCACCGCGCCCGCCAGCTTCTGATCGCCGGCAAGGACCGCAGCCCGGGCCAGGATCCGCGGATCCGGCGGCGGCGGCGGCGCCTGGTAGCTGCGGGTGGTCGGGATCCGGCGGGAGTACTCGGCGTCGAGGCTGATGCCGGTCCGGGTGCTGCCGGCATCGATCGACGGCGGGCGGTCCGAGATCGCGATGGTCTCGCTCTCGAGGCCAGTGGTGTTGGCTCCATCGACGACATACGTGTTCTCGGCCGGGCTGCTGCCGGCGAACGTGCCCCCGGCGGCGTCGCCCTGCGACCCGGCGGCGGTGCCGAGCACGGCCTCGAAGGTGCGGCCCGGCACCGGCAGGTTCTTGAGCTCCTCGTGGTCGATCGCGGTGCCGCGCAGCTCATTCGCGGCCAGGTCGATGACCGTGGTCGCGGCCTGGCTGGTGCCGCCGTACGGCGACACCGCGGTCGGCGGCGCCACCGCGAACTGCTCGGCCGGCGACAGCTCGGCGCGATCGACCGTGCGCACGCCCCACAGGTCGTAGCGGAACGACATCGCCGCGCTCGAGCCGACCCCGATCACGACCTGCTTCCAGTCCTCGCCCGACACGTTGTCGACGATCGCCCAGCCCTCGAGCATCATCGAACCGTCGTCGGCCATCGCCAGCCGGTAGCTCGGCTTCCACGCCGGCGCCTCGGTGACGTAGGTCAGCCGGACCTCGGCCTCGTCGGCGCGGGTCGGCACCTGCAAGGTCATCTCGATCACCGCGCCGTCAGCCGATTGCTGGCGCGGGAACGACACTGGCAGCGGCTGCTGGGTGGCGGCGTCGACGACGGTCAGCGACTTCAGGAAGTCGTCGACGCGATCGCGCGGCACGCTGACCGTGAGCGTCCCGCCCCGGACCCGGGCCTGGCGTTCGTAGTAAGCGACGCCGTTGCGGTAGATGACGACCCGTCCGAGGCCGAACTGGTCGGCCTTGACGTGGGTGGCGAGAGCGGGACCACAGCCGCTGGCGGCGACCGCGGCCAGCGTGCCGGCGATGAATCTGGTGCCCATGATGACCTCCGGCTCACCTTCACGTCCGGCCGCCGTCATCGATCTCGCCCGTCGTCGATCCTTGGCTCACCGCCGCCATCCGGGGTGCGGCGCCGCTGTCGCAGCCGCGCCCCACCCGATCCCGGTCAGGGATTCGTCGCCGCGAACCGCGCGGCGGCGTCGGGCAGGGTCAGCTCGGCCAGGGTGTCCTGGAACCGGACCTTGGCCAGCATGAGCTGCTCCTGGCTCTCGACGATGTCGATCGTGGTCTTCTGGACCCGGTCGGACATGTCGACCATCTTCTGCTGCAGGCTCTTCTGCAGCGCGCCCGCGCTCTTGACCTTCTTCAGCGACACGATCTGGTCGTTGAGCTCGTTCATGCGCTCGCGGTACTCGCCGGCCCGCTGGCGCAGGCTGACGATCTTGTCGCCGGTGTCGACCACCTCGCGGTGGATGGCGAGCAGGGTCTGCAGCTGCTTCTTGAGCTCGGGAGTCGGGTTCGCGCTCTCGACGAACACCTTCATCATGTCGAGCGTGGTCGGCGACGCGAGGTCGAGGGTCCGGGTCAGGGGCGTGGCCTCCGACAGCTCGACCACCTTGGTCTCGCCGGCCGCCAGCTCGATCTCGAACAGCTGGGCGTCGCCAAGCCGCTCGTGGATCGCGGGCGCGTCGAGCAGCATCCAGCCCTTCTGCACGGTGTGGCGGACGTAGACCTTGGTCGCCACGTGCAGCCGGCTGGTGAAGGTCAGCTTGGTCTTCTTGATGTGCTGGACCTCGGCGGTGAGGATGCCGCGCTGGAGCGTCACCAGCCGCGACACCTGGTTGTCGGTGCTGCTGTCGCGGTCGACGACGACCTGGCGATCAAGGGCGAACGGCACCACCACCGCGGCCTTGGGCGGGATCGGCTCGGTCAGGCCCTCGCCGATGTAGCGGCCATCGCCGTACACCGTCACCGGCCCGGTCTCGAGCGTGGAGTCGGTGGGGTTGAGCAGGCGGACCGCGCGGAACGCGAAGCGGTCGTTGCCGCGGTCGGACTCGGCGTCGTAGAGGTAGACCTCCTCGCCCTGGGTCTCCTGGCGGACCATCGACACCATCACGCTGGTGCCGCGGGCCACCGACATCGGCGTCGCCGAGCGGAAGTAGCTCTCGCCGACCGGGGCGGCGTCCTCGGACCCGGTGGCCTGGCCGTCGCCGCCGGTGGGCTCGGCCGGCCGGGCCTCGGCGATCATGCGGACGCCGGCGTGCTGGCCGGCGACCACGCCGCGGTTGACCACCTTGACCTGGGCCGGGGGCACGCCGGCGTCGATGAGCTGGTTGCGGACGATGTTGGCGCGATCGAGGGCGCGCAGCTCGCTGCCGGTCTCGTCGGGATCGGCGTAGCCCTCGATGACCACGTTCTGCTTGCCGTTGATGATCTGGGGCGCGAGGCCGAGGATCTTGCGATCGCCGGCGTCGACCCGGGTCTGGGGCGCCTTGTCGCGGTAGTAGTCTGAGGGCTTGTCGGCGGTCGCCGCCGCCGCGACCCGGGTCGGGGTGGTCCGGGTCCCCTTGACCTTGCCGCCGCGGCGGCCGCCTGCGCCGGTGGCGGTGGCGGTCTCGCCGCTGATGGCCAGGTCCTCGTCGTCGAGCTGGGCCAGGGTCTCTTCCTCGAGCGACTTCGACTCGTCGAGGTTGCCGGGGTGGCCGAGCGGCCGGCGGATCTCGTCGTCACCGAGCTCGGCGACGAAGGTCTGGCCCTGGCCGCCACCGCCGGAGCCGCCGTACGGCGAGACCGCGGTCGGCGGCGCGACCGCGAACTGGGCGTCGGAGTCGAGGGTCTCGCGCTGCACGGTGCGCACGCTCCACAGGTCGTAGCGGAACGACATCGCCGAGCTGGAGCCGACCCCGACCTCGACGTCCTTCCAGTCCTCGCCCGAGGTGTTGTCGACGATGGCCCAGCCCTCGAGCATGACCTTGCCCGGGCCGGCCTTGCCGGGTTCGGCGCCAGTCGCGGTCTTGTCGGGGAACGCGATCCGGTACGACGGCTTCCACACCGGCGACTCGGTCACGTAGGTGAGGGTGACGTCGGCGGTGTCGTTGGGGCCCTGGGCCATCGGCACCTCGAGGGTCATCTCGAGGTAGGGGCCGCCGTCGGCCTGCTGGCGGGGGAAGGTCACCGGCAGGGGCTGCTTGGTGATCGCGTCGGCGACGGTCAGCGACTTCAGGAAGTCGTCGACCCGGTCGCGGGGGACGCTGATCGTGAGCTTGCCGCCGCGCACCTGAGCCTTGCGCTCGTAGTAGGCGACGCCGTTGCGATAGACCACGACCCGGCCGAGGGCGACCTGGTCGACCTTGACGAAGGTCTTGGTGGCCTGGCGAGGTGCGCACGCGGTGACCGCGGCGGCGAACAGGAACGTGGCGAGAACCTTGCGCATGAGACCTCCGGGCGCACCAGCCAGAGCAGGCCCGGCATGGGTCCGCGCGGCACGCGTCGACATCGTGGGCGGTGAGACGCGCCAGGCTCGGTCAGGGTCTACCGGCGGGCTGGTTTCTTACGCGATGCTGACGGGGCCGGGCTCGGAGTCGCGCTCGCACCCCGGACCTTCCGCCTTTCTTCCAGCGCCTCCAGGGTCTTCGGCCAGTCGTCCTTGAGCAGGCGCGACAGGCTGCGGTCGGCGAGCAGCTTGCCGTCGGTCTGGCAGCGGGCGCAGTAGTTGGCCTCGTTCGCCGCGTAGACCACCCGCTGGATCGGGGTCGCGCACACCGGGCACGGCTGGCCATACTTGCCGTGGACCGCCATCTCCGGGCGGAAGGCCGTGACCTGGTCGGGGAAGCCGTCGCCGACCTCGGCCCGTAGCCGGTCGATCCACGCGGTGAGGCACGACGTCGCAGCCGCGTGCAAGCTGGCGACGTCGTCGTCGGTCAACGCGGTGGTGGTCCGGAACGGCGACATCCGGGCCGCGTGCAGGATCTCGTCGGAGTAGGCGTTGCCGACCCCGTCGATCAGTGTCGGATCGGTCAGCGCGCGCTTGATCGTGTGACGCTCGCTGCGCAGGACCGCGGCGAGCTCGGCGGTCGACGCGGCGAACAGGTCGAGGCCGCCGCGATCGTGCTCGGCCAGGCCGGCCCGGCCGCGCACCAGGTACAGCGAAGCGCGCTTCTTCGGGCTGGCCTCGGTGAACAGCACGCTGCCGTGCGCGAAGTCGAAGGCGGCCAGGCCGACCTTCTTCGGGATCGCGACCCCCGCGGCCTTCCAGCGCAGCCGGCCGGCGATCATCAGGTGGATCACCGCGTACAGGTCGCCGTCGAAGCCGAGGACCAGGCGCTTGCCGAGCCGGGCCACGCTGGTGATAGTGCGGCCGACCAGCTCCGCCACCGGCGGATCGACCGTGCGCAGCAGGAACGGGCTGGCCAGGCGCAGGCCGCGTAGCTCGCGGCCGACGGTGAACGCGGCCAGGCGCTCGACGTAGACCGTGATGTCGGGCAGCTCGGGCACGCCCGGCGATGGTAGCCCGGCGGCGAGTCAGCGTGAGCGAGCAGCCAGGCGCAGCGCGTGGGCGAAGGCCCAGGTCCGGGGCACCGCGGCGCCCGGCACCGACACCGACACCGGCGGCGTGCGGGCCAGCGTGCGCAGGAGTTCGCGCGCGTCACAGGCCTTGCGACCGGGGCGGGTCGCGGCCAGCCAGGCGGCGAACCGCGGTCGCGCGGCGGCGGGCAGCGCGGTGGCGAGCGACTCCCAGGTGCGATCGCCGTAGAACGTGGCGGTGGCGGCGGCCAGGAGCGCGGTCGCGCCGGCGGCGGTGACAACCCGGGCCTCGCGGGCGCGGGCGACCGCGTCGCGGACGTCGACCAGCGCGACCGACACCGGCTGGTAGCCCCACTCGCCCGGCAGGTGGGCGACCGCGACCTCGGCGTCGGCGCGCAGCCGGCCCGAGGCGAAGCCGCGATAGATCGCGCCGACCCCGCGCATGCCGTAAGACGCCAGCTCGGCGGCGCGCAACGCACCCATGCTGGCCGCGCCCCAGACCTCGACGCCGTGCTCGAGCGCGAGCAAGAGCTCCTTGTGCCAGACCGCGGCCATGCGCTCGAAGTAGCCGTCGATGATCGCGAGCCGCGCCGGCAACGCGCGCCGGCGCGCGTGCAGCAGGCGGAGGACGTCGAGCACCGCGACCGGCGGGTGCAGCTCGGCCGCCGGCAGGAGTGCAAGGGCCTCGGCCGCCGGCAAGGTCGGCCCGACGAAGACCAGGGTCGCGCCGGTCGCACGCGCGCTCATCCCAGCCCTTCGACCCGGGTCGCGCGCCCGGGCACCAGGACCTTGACCACCGGCACGTCGAGCTCGGCGCGGCGCAGATCGACGACCACGACCTCGGGGCTGCCAGCGTCGGCGAGCCGGGCCAGCAGGTGGTCGAGCACGGCGTCGACATCGCGCAGCCGCGGTCGCGCCAGCTCGCCGGCGTCGATCGACTCGTCGGGCGGCCTGGCGTAGCGCGCCCACACCGCGGCGAGGACCTCGGGATCGGTCGCGCGCTGGTAGTCGGCGGGGAAGAAGTCGTCGCGCCCACCGGCGATGTAGGTCAGCCGGGTCTGGACCGCCTCGGTGATCGCGCGCAGCATCGCGATCGTCGGATCGACGTGACAGCCGAAGCCCTGATAGAAGCCGAGCGTGCGCCAGCCGGCCTCGCGCGGGTCGTGCATCAGGCCGGCGCCGAACACCGGCACGCCGACGTCGCTGGTCAGGTCCCACAGCCACACCCGCACGCCGCCCGCGCGCAGCCGCTCGATCAAGTTCGCCACCGCCGGCGCGACGGTGTCGAGCACGACCCGGACGTCGGCGCCTTCGAGCCGCCAGCGCGCCTCGGCGTCGCGCTCGATCACCTCGCACAGGCCGTGGATGATCGCCTCGCCGAGCGTGTTGCCGGACGCCAGGCCGTTCGACGACACGTCGAACACCGGCGCGGTGGTCGCGACCGGCACCGTATCGAGCGACACCGCCTGCCACGGCACCCACACCGCGCGACCCGCGACCAGCGCCCAGCCCCGGACCCACGGCCAGCGGGCGTCGAGATCGAGACGGCGGACGCGACGTGGCAGGGCACCGGCCAGCGCGATCGCCGCCGCCCCGAGGGCCCGTGCGGTGGCGACCCGGTCGGGCGCGCGCTGCTCGGCGTGCCAGGTCTCGAGGCTCTCCATCAGCGCCGAGACCCGGGCCGCGGCGACGGTGGTGCCCTTGCCCTGCGACGTCGACAGCGACTTGCCCATCGGCCGGATCGCCGCGAACACCGGCACGCCGAGCGTGTCGAGGCCGGTGAGGTCCGCGATGCGGGTGATGCCGACCCGCGGTGCGAGCGGCGCGAACCGGCGCCACGTCGCGGCCAGGCTGCGCGCGCGCTGGGTCCCGGCCAGCGCCCGCAGGGGGCCGGTCAGCGACTCGTCGAAGCAGCGCAGCGCCATCGCGGCGGAGGATACGCTACCGTCAGCGCGATGACGCTCGGCCAGCCCCGTTCCCGCGCGGTGATGCGCGCGATCACCACGATCACGATCGTCGCCGCGCTCGCGGTCGCCGCCTGCCGCCATGTGCCCGGCCCGCAGGAGGTGCAGGACAGCCGGGCCCACGCGTTCGATCAGGCCATGGCCCGGGCCACCGCCCGCTTCGGCGGCGCCTCGTTCGAGGTCGACCAGGTGGTCGTCGATGACGGCGGCGGCCGGTTCCGCGCGGCCCCGAAGGACGCCGACGATGAAGCCGGCGCGCCGCGACCGCGCCCGACCCGGCTCGACCAGCGGGTCACCGGCCAGGGTGCCGACGACGTCCTCTACCGCCTGCCCGGCGGCGGGCTGGCGCTGGCGTCGCCGACCTGCCTGCAGGGCGGCTCGTGCGGCTGCTCGATCGCGATCGACTACCGCTACCTGCGGCGCGACGACGGCCACATCGCGATCGTCCGCCTCACGCCCGAGGTCGAGGTCATCGAGGTGAAGGTGGCGTCGTGCGGCTACGGCTGCGGCCAGCCGCCCGAGCCGCAGCCGCTCACCGCGCCCGGCTTCGAGGTCACCGACCCGACGCAGCTCGAGGTGATCGAGGAGCGCTACCACTACGTCGACGTCCGCCAGACCTGCGCGAACCCGATCCCGGCCCCCTGAGAGTCGACGGCGCGATCCGGGGTCAGGTCGCGGGCGTGCGGTCGGTGAAGACCAGGACCGTGAGGTAGTCGGCCTCGGCGAAGCCGACCGGGTGGTCGACCTCGGGGCCGAGCTCGCGGATGAGCGCGAAGCGGTCGCCGACCGCGGCCACGGCGCTGGCGCGGAAGCGGGCGCGATCGATGCGCGAGGTGCAGCAGGCGAGGACCAGCGTGCCGCCGGGCGCGACCCGGGCCGCGGCCGCGCGGTGCAGCCGGCGATACGCCGCCAGGGCCTGCGCCACCTGCTCCATGCGCGACGTCATGCTCGGCGGATCGACGATGACGAGATCGTAGCGCTGCTCGGGCTCGGCCCGCGGCAGCCAGTCGAAGACGTCGGCGGTGACGAAACGGTGGCGCGCGGCCTCGCGGACGTGGCAGCGAGCGGCGACCGCGAGCGCGTCGGCGGCGCGATCGACCTGCACGATCGTGGTCGCGCCGGCGTGCTCGCAGGCCAGGCCGAGCGCGCCGGTGTACGCGAACAGGTTGAGGACCCGGGCCCCGGCCAGCGGCGCCGACGCGAGCCAGCGCCGCAGCCCGCGCAGATCGAGGAAGGTCCCGGTCTTCTGTCCGGATAGCGGACGGGCGACCAGGGTCAGCGGGCCCTCGCGGAAGCGGACCTCGTCGCCGACGGCGCCGGCGACTACCCGCGGCCTCGGCGGCGCGACGCGCGGATCGGACGCCGGCGCGGCCGCCGCGATCCGGCGATGACCGGCGCCGACCACGACCCCGGTGGCGCCGACCGCGCGCGCGACCCGGACCGCGGCGAACCGGGCCAGCGCGTCGAGCCCGGCGGCGTAGGCGTGCGCGACCACCACCGGGCCGTAGCCGTCGACGGTGACCCCGGGCAGGCCGTCGCTCTCGCCGTGCAGCCAGCGCACGCCGTCGGTCTCGGCGGTGAGCGAGGCCCGGGCCGCGATCGCTCGTTCGATCCGGGCCGCGAACGTGGCCGCGGTCGGCCGGGCCGGGCCGCGCTCGAGCACCCGGATCGCGATCGCGCCGACGGCGGCGTAGACCCCGTGGCCGACCACGCGATTGCCACCGTCGACCAGCGCCAGCCACTGGCCGTCGGCGAGCGCGGCGGTGGCCGAGCTGGTCAGGCCGCGGAAGATCCACGGGTGGCCGTCGGTCAGCACCGCCAGGGCCTGCTTGCCGAGCTGGTAGCGCTGCGGCCGCGGCCGCCGACGCAGCGCGGATGGCGCGGTCACCATGCGCCCGGCCCCGGACGCGAGCGCGGGTGACGCTCGAGCGTGCGCCGCGGCAGCGTCGGCTCGTCGGCCAGGCCCATGCGCACCTTGCGTTCGACATCGGGCGCCTTGCGCAGGCGCAGGAAGGTCTGTTCGCTGACATCGAACCAGGCGTGCACCTGCCGGCTGCCGACCAGCGTCGTCAGCACGCGGCTGTCGTTGACGAAGTTGCCGACCGTGATGTCGATGCGCGACACACGCCCCGCCACCGGCGCGCGCACCGCCGTGTAGTCGAGGTTGAGGCGCGCCG
>JAYVSF010000233.1:0-6847 GCA_043775605.1 Myxococcales bacterium | reverse complement strand
CCAGCTCGGCCATGCGCTGATCGCGGCTGTCGGGATCGCCGGCCTGCGCGGCGCCGGCGCCGGCGACCTCGTCGAGCATGGCGGCGACCGCGGCGAAGCTGATCGACCAGCACGAACGTCCCCGGCGCCAGGTCCTCGCGCAGCGAGCCGACCGCGCTCACCGAGATCAGCGCGGTGCAGCCGGCGCGCTTGAGCGCATCGATGTTGGCGCGGAAGTTGATCTCGTGCGGCGGCACCCGGTGGCCGCGGCCGTGGCGGGGCAGGAACACGATCGGCTGATCGCCGATCCGGCCGAACAGCAGCTGGTCCGACGGCTCGCCGAACGGCGACTCGACCCGCTGCCAGCGCTGCTCGGTCAGCCCATCGAGATCGTAGAGCCCGCTGCCGCCGACGATCCCGATGACCTGGCCTGCAATGGCTGCGGGCGTACCACGGTCGCGACTACCGCACCCACCAGCGGTGCGACACGTCGTAGCCGGAGCTGTGCTGGGCGCCGTTGCAGATGTAGAGATACGTGTCGGTGTTGGTGTCGCTCATGTAGAAGTTGTGCCAGCTCACATCGGTCACCGCCCCCATCGGGAACAGGCAGCCGGCGCCGCCCTGCGGGTTGGCGGCCCCGACCGGCGAGCCCGCGAGCCCGACGTCGTAGCAGTTGACGCCGACGCCGCCGACGTTGCCGCACGCGAGCCGGCCGCGCCAGACCAGGAGGTTGTCGGCGGCCCGGTACGACTCGAAGGTCGTGACCGTGCTCGATTCGGGGACGCGCGCGGTGAACGTGAAGGTCGCGGTGTAGTCGCGGACCAGGACGTACTCGTGGTTGCCGTTCGAGTACCGCGAGTTGTAGCCGGCCTGATCGCCGAGGATGTCGAACTTGCCGTCGCCGATGATGGCGTTGATGGTCGAGTCCGACAGCTTGTAGAAGTCGGACTGGTGATAGTCGAGGTCGTCGACGGTGCCCCAGCCGTCGAGCTTGCCGGCCATGCCGCTCTGGTAGCGGTTCTTCAGCACGAGCGTCCAGCCGCCACCATCGCGAGTCATGTCGCACTTGACCCGGAGCTGACCGATCGGTCCGGCGCCGTCGGGATCTACGATGTAGATGCCGTCGCCGCTCCAGGGCGCCACGGTCTTGATGTTGGCGCAGCTCGTGCCCGGTCGCGCCGACGAGCGACCATAAGCCAGGTCGGCGATCGCGTTGGAGCAGGCCCACGCGCCGGCGGTGTAGACCAAGGTCTGGCCGGCGGCACACACCGTCATCGAGCCCGCGGGTCCTGCGGGTCCTGCCGGTCCGATCGGTCCGGTGGCACCAGCCACACCCGGAAGTCCCTGCGGCCCGGTGGCGCCGCCCGCGCCCTGGTTGCCCTGCGGTCCCGCCGGTCCGATCGGTCCCTGCGGCCCGATCGCTCCTTGCGTCCCCTGGGCACCCGCGGGTCCGGTCGGTCCGGCCGGGCCCACCGGGCCGACGACGCCCTGCGGTCCCGCCGGTCCTGCCGGCCCTTGCTCGCCCATGGCGCCGTTGTCGCCGCGCGGGCCGTCGGGGCCGACCGTACCGTCCTGGGCGCAGGCGCCGAGGCCTACCACCGCGGCCACGACCGTGATCGACGCGACACTTGAAAGACCGGACCAAGCCATCGGGTTCCTCCTCGGGCGACCACCGGACCTCATCGCACCCACCAGCGGTGTGACAGGTCGTAGCCGGAGCTGTGCTGGGCGCCGTTGCAGATGTACAGGTAGGTGTCGGTGTTGCTGTCGCTCATGTAGAAGTGGTGCCAGCCGACGTTGGTCTGCGGGCCCAGCGGCAACAGGCAGCCCGCACCACCCTGCGGGTTGGGGGCACCGATCGGCGATGCGGTGTTGCCGACATCGAGGCAGTTGACGCCGACGCCGCCGACGTTGCCGCAGGCGAGGTGGCCGCGCCAGACCAGGAGGTTGTCCGACGACCGGTACGACTCGAAGATGGTGATCGTCGACGATTCGGGGACGCGCGCGGTGAACGTGAACGTCGCCGTGTAGTCGCGGATCAGGACGTACTCGTGGTTGCCGTTCGAGTACAGCGAGTTGTAGCCGGCCTGATCGCCGAGCAGGTCGAACTTGCCGTCGCCGACGATCGAGTTGATGGTGGCGTCGGGCAGCTTGTAGAAGTCGGCCTGGTGGGCGTCGAGATCGTCGAGGGAACCGAAGCCCTCGGACTTGCCGGCCATGCCGCTCTGGTAGCGGTTCTTCAACACCAACGTCCAGCCGCCGCCGTCGCGAGTCATGTCGCACAGGACCCGGAGCTGACCGATCGGTCCGGCGCCGTCGGGATCGATGAGGTAGACCCCGTCCTCGCTCCTGGGCGCGGTCGCCTTGATGTTGGCGCAGCTGGTGCCGGGATTGGCCGCCGTCCGGCCGCGGGTCAGGCTGGACAGCGAGCTCGCGCAGGCGTAGCCGCCGCCCGCGACCGCGATCAGGTTCTGACCGTTGACGCAGACCATCGTCGGGCTGCTTGGTCCCAGCGCGCCAGCTGGGCCGACCGGGCCCTGCGCGCCGGTCGCGCCGGCCATCCCGGCCAGTCCCATCAGGCCGGTGGCGCCGCGCATGCCGAGCGCGCCGGTGGCGCCGCTGGCGCCGACCGGACCGGCGGGCCCTCGCAGACCATCGGCGCCGGTCGGGCCGGTCGCGCCATCGGGTCCGGTGGGTCCGGCGGCTCCGCCCGGCCCAGTCGCGCCGGTCGGTCCGGCGGCGCCGGGTTCACCGCGGGCGCCGCTCAAGCCGGGCGGCCCGGCGGTGCCGTCACCGCCGCTACATGCTCCGAGGGCGAGCACCACGATCCACGCAAGCTTCGAGCAGCGCATCGACCCTCCTCTGCATCGACGAGAGTTTCATCTCGCGCAGGCACCTGTCAATCGGTCCGAGTCGCAGGGTGCGGTGTCGCACCCGGCACCTGCGCGGTCGCGGTCGGCCAGTGACGTTGAGGCAACCCTGCGGATCGAAGCCGGATAGCGCGCGCGTGGGCGGAAGGAGGAACCCTTGGAGCTCATTCGACGTCGACGTCATTCGCCTGCCCTGTTCACCGCGGCGGTCCTCGCGCTGGCCCCGCCGCTGGTCGCGCCGGGCCGGGCCGCGGCCCAGGGCATCACCACCGGCGCGCTCCAGGGCCAGGTCACCGACAAGCTCACCGGCGAGCCGCTGGTCGGGGTCACGGTCGCGGCCTTCCAGCACCAGTCGAGCCCGTAGCGGTCGAGGAGCGGGCGCCAGCGCTTCGCCACCTTCGCCGTCAGCGCGGCGAGCAGCAGCGGTTCGAGCAGGGCCGCGGCCAGCTCCCGGTCGTCGAGGCCGGCGGCCACGTCCAGCGTTCGATCGACGAAGGCGTGGCCGTGCTCGGCGCGAGCGACCTGCTTCCAGAACGGCCGCACGTCCTCCGGCCTCAGCCGCGCCTCGTCGGCCGCGCCGCGCGCGAGGCGCTTCGCGATCTCCTGGATCGGCGGCTGGCCCAGCGCGCTGGCCGCTCGGTCTCGAAGTAAGCGCGGACGCGCTCGGCGAGCGCATCCGCGGCGCGCCCTGCGGGCGCGGCGGCCGACCGGGTGCCGTCGACGAAGAGGTTCAAGGTCAGGGCGACGCGGTGCCCGGCCGTCACCGGACGGACCTCGTGCCGACAGTCGGCGTAGAACGCGATCAGGGTGGTCCGATCGCCCGAGCCGCGGTAGGTCACGGACTCGTCGTGGTGCTCGATGACGAGCGAGCCGCCGCGGGCGTCCGACGGCAGCAGCACCACCAGCGAGCCGAACATGCCGTCGGCCTTCTCCGAGTCCTGGTGCGGCGCGAAGAACTGGCCGGGGCCGTACAACAGCAGGTTGTGGAGCTCGGCCCGCACCCGGCTGCCTTCGGGCAGGCCGAGGTCCCGCGCGACTCGCGCGAGCTGCGGATCCAGCGTCTGCCGCCACCGCGCGGCGTCGACCGGTATCGTCGGCGACTGACCGTGGGCGCGCGAAGCAAGAACCGCAACCTGGGTCCGCGCCGCAAGCGGATGCAGCGTCCCGCGCGCCTCCAGGCGGCGGTGACGTGGCGCGCGGGCTACGGCGGCAACCACATCGTCCGGGGCTACGCGCGCTCGTTCGGCGTCGACCTCGTCTGCGCGATCGTCGAGCTCCGCTTGCTCGGCGTCGCCGTGGACGACGAGTACGAGCGGCAGATCCGGCATACGGTCGCCGCCCGAGCTGCGGCCCGGGCCCGGCGTCGCGCCGAGAAGCTCGCCGCCGGGACGCAACCGCTCGAGATCGAGTGGCCGCTCGACGGTCCGATGGAGTGGCTCCTGGACGATGAGCCCGCGGCCATGTCGGACGACGCCATCCCGTTCTGATCGTGACGGTGTCTCGCTTCGGCGGGGGCCGCGCGGAGGACGCAGGACGATGGGGGCGCGCATGACCAAGAAGATCGGGCCCAACCAGCCGCGTCCATTGAGCGGACGGAAGCACAAGAAGTGCTGCGGCCCACCCGCAGCCGCCGGCGCGGCGGGCGGGCACCACCGCGGCCCCGGGATCGAGGGGTGCCCGGGCGACGGTCGCCGAAACCGAGGAACGATCTTGCGTCGATCGTTGACCCAGGTCACGAGGGCGCCCCAGGCGCGATAGAACAGCGCGGCGCGGGCCCTCCTGTCACCTCGTCAGGCCCGCCGTGGTCACGTCTTGTCGGGGTCGAGCGGCGGGAGTCGCCGATGTCCCTCGAAGACCGTCAACACGACGATGCTCTCGTCGAGCACCCGGTACACGATGCGATAGGTGCGCAGGAAGACCTCGCGGACGTCCTCGCGCCGGAGTTCGGGCACCTGCCGTCCAGCCATCGGGGCCGCGGCGGCTGAGGCCGCCTTCGCGCGCAGTCGTTCCACCCACCGACGCGCCACCACGGGGTCGTCCGCCGCAATGTACTGACCGATCTCCACGAGATCGTGCGCCGCACGGAGTGACCAGCGCAGCACCTTCATCGACGCCGCGGCCGCGCCTTGGGCAAGGCGCCGAGCTGTCGATCGAGCAGCTGGCCGAGGTCGGCATCGGAGATGACCCGCCCTCGCTCGATGTCGTTGAGTCCCTCGTGGACCGCGTCCACGAAGCGGGCATGATGCGCGAGTCGATCGAATGCCGCCGGCGACAGCACCACCGCGGCGGCCTTGCCGTTCTGGGTGATCACGACCGGACGCCGGCGCGCCGGCAAGGTTCGCACCACCCTCGACAGGTGGGCCTTGAACTCCGCGATGGGCACGATGTCGTCGGCGACCTGGAGCGTCGCGACGCCGCGGGTTTCCTTGCTCATGGGTCGGAATATAGACCTACCGGGCGAGACCCGCAAGCGTCGTCGATTCATGATACGGCTCGTGACGAATCGCCCGTGGTCGCAGAGATCTTGAGGGCGCGCGCTGATCCGTCGCAGGTCCGGCCGACGCCGGAAGACCACGTTCGTCGACAGGCTGCTTGCGGCCGAGGTCGCGCTCACCATCTACGTTCGGGGCGAGCGCGATCCGGAGCTGCGGGTTCCGCGTTCGACTGCCGCGAGGACCGACGCCGAGCTTCGGCGATACCGCCAGGCCGGCGCCGTCGAGGCGCGCTACCACTTCCCGTCGCCCGACGCAGACGCCTCCGGCGCCTGCGTCGAGGTGGACAGCTCGCCCAGCGCGACGGTGTTGGTCAGGACCAGCGTGTACGGTTGCCGCCCCGCCAGGTCACATGGGTGCCGGGGACCTCGCGGCTGCTGGTCCTCGCCGACCG
This sequence comes from Myxococcales bacterium, assembly GCA_043775605.1. Lineage (GTDB taxonomy): Bacteria > Myxococcota_A > Polyangia > Haliangiales > Haliangiaceae > UBA2376. The sequence goes on along the minus strand of JAYVSF010000233.1, from coordinate 1,112 downwards.
TCGAGGTCCGACCGCGGCGACTTCGTCACGCCCCGGGCCCAAGCCGACCGCGTCCTCGACTTCATCCGCCACTGGAAACAAGCGGGAGCGGCACCCGTTCCGCTGGACCTGGCGTACGGACCGCTTGCAGAATCGACGCGACGCCACCCGAAGCTCCCGTCCGCACCATGGCAGCGCCCGCCGCCGAACCGCATCACACCACGCAGGTCACCAAGCTCCTGCATCAAAACGGCGCCAAGCACCTGCGCACGCGCAAGCACGGCGCCGCGGTGATCGTCGAGTCCGGGCCGACCGCTGATCCGACCAAGCATTTCCGGCTACGCCGCGACACCGTCCACCTCTGGCGCCTCGACATGGCTACGCACACCGGCCGATGGGAGGCCACGCCCTTTCGCGCCCAGCTTCAGGAGCTGGTCACGATGGTCCTGGAATCGTTTCCGTGGACCCTCACGCCGATCGCGTAGAACCCGGAACGGACTTCCGATCCGAAGTACTAGCCTGGCTCCTCGACTCGCTGGGTATTCCCGCCCCGGCCTGGCTGCTCGAGTCGCCAGGCGCGGCGCCCACCGCGGATCAGCAGTTGGGGCGGGCGAGGTAGTAGTTGCCCGCGCCGGCGCAGCTACCGGCGGTCCCGCCCCCGATCTGCGAGCCGACGATGCGCAGGGTGCCTGGGAACTGCGAGAGCCAGGAGGTCGAGGTCGAGATCAGCTGCGAGCTGCGCTCGATGGCTGTGCCGCCGGACTGATCGAGGGCGTAGTTGCCGACGTTGATGTTGGCCCGGTTCACCTCGAGCAGGCCGGCGGTGATGTGGAGGCCGAGCGGCCCGCTGGCGATGATGTCGTTGAGGACGAGCGTGCCCGCGCCGGTGGCGGCGGCGACGTAGGTGCCCGCGCCGGCCGCCACGATCGAGACGTCCTCAACCCGGGCGAGGTCGGTGGCCGTGACCAGGTTCTGCGTCGAGAGCACCGGCGTGCCGCTGGCCGCCGTGAGCACGACGCCGGGGCCGAAGCCGCTCGCGCCGGGCCGGGCGACCACGTCGGCGAACACCCGCGCGACCTCGGCGCGATCGTCGGGGTGGATGAGCTCGAAGGTGTCGCGGCCCTCCAGCTCCT
>JAYVSF010000232.1:0-8433 GCA_043775605.1 Myxococcales bacterium | reverse complement strand
AGCTGACCTCGCTGGTGTCGAGCGTGGTCGACCGCGACACCCAGGCCAAGATCGACGTGGTCAAGCAGCGGCTGATCAAGAATTTCGGGTACGACGAGGTGTCGGCGACCGATGTCCTCAACTACGTCGCGTCGATCTTCGCGCGCGGCGACGTCAAGAACTGATCGAGTAGAGATGGATCCCCGCGGCAAGGCCCCCATCTCCGTCGAGCTCAACCCGACCCTGGCCGAGCTCCTGGTCCGGCTGTGCGCCGACGCCGGCACCGAGGACTACCAGGGCGTGATGTCGCGCGCGCTCGGGCTGTGGGATCTGGCCCAGCGCGCCCGTCGCAACGGCGAGCGGCTGTGCTTCGTCAACGCGCGCGGCGAGGCCGCCGAGGTGGTGATCTGATGTCGCAGAGGATCGACCTCGACCACGCCCCAGCGAGCGCAAGCGAGCGGTCAACCATGACGCTGGGACGTCCGGGGTCTCGCGATCAGTCTCGGGGTCTGCCTTCGGCGGCGTCGTTCATCAGTCCGCCATCGATTGCGATCGGATAGCCAATGTCCCAACGGATCGACCTCGACCACGGCCGCTTCCGGCAGATCATCCGCGGCAAGATCAGGCAGAACCTCCGCAAGTACATCTCCCAGGGCGAGATGATCGCGCGCAAGGGCAAGGACACCGTGTCCATCCCGCTGCCGCAGGTCGACCTGCCGCGCTTCAAGTGGGGCGACAAGCAGGGCGGCGGCGTCGGCCAGGGCGACGGCGACCCCGGTGACTCGCTGGGCCAGGGCCAGGGCAAGCCGGGCTCGGGCGAGGCCAGCGATCGACCGGGCGAGCACATGGCCGAGCTCGAGGTCTCGCTCGCCGAGCTGGCCGAGATCATGGGCGAGGAGCTGGCGCTGCCGCGGATCGAGCCCAAGGGCACCGAGAAGATCGTCGCGTTCAAGGACAAGTACTCGGGCATCCGCACCACCGGGCCCGAGTCGCTGCGCCACTTCCGCCGGACCTTCAAGCAGGCGCTGCGCCGCCAGCTCGCGATGGGCAGCTACGACGGCAAGGATCCGATCATCGTCCCCATCCACGCCGACCGCCGCTACCGGTCGTGGCGGCGCGAGCCGCTGCCGCAGTCGAACGCGGTGATCATCTACATGATGGACGTGTCGGGCTCGATGGGCGACGAGCAGAAGGAGATCGTCCGCATCGAGAGCTTCTGGATCGATACCTGGCTGCGGTCGCAGTACCACGGCATCGAGAGCCGCTACATCATCCACGACGCGATGGCCAAGGAGGTCGATCGCGACACCTTCTTCCGCACCCGCGAGTCGGGCGGCACGATGATCAGCTCGGCGTACAAGCTGTGCGCCAAGATCATCGAGGACGAGTACCCTCCGGCGCAGTGGAACATCTACCCGTTCCACTTCTCCGACGGTGACAACTGGTCGATCGATGACACCCACACCTGCGTCGAGCTGTTGAAGCAGCAGATCCTGCCGGCGTGCAACCTGTTCGCCTACGGCCAGGTCGAGAGCCCGTACGGCTCGGGTCAGTTCGTGAAGGACTTGAAGGAGCACTTCGCCGCCGACGTCCGGGTGGTGACGTCGGAGATCAAGAGCAAGGACGCGATCATGGACTCCATCAAGGAGTTTCTGGGGAAGGGCCGATGAGGGTCCAGGACTTCCCCCCGTACCTGCCCCAGCGAGCGCAGCGAGCGGTCAACAATGACTCTGGGGCTGCGGGGTCGCGGGTCGGGTTCGGGGTCTGTCTTCCTCCGCGGAAGGTATCTTGATGCGCCCGCAAGCCTTCCCCGACTATCTGAGAAGCCTGCAGGGCGAGATCGAGGGCTACGCTCGCGATTTCGGCCTCGACTTCTTCCCGATCCTCTACGAGGTACTCGACTACAAGACCATGAACGAGGTCGCGGCTTACGGCGGGTTCCCGACCCGCTACCCGCACTGGCGCTTCGGCATGGACTACGAGCAGCTCGCCAAGGGCTACGAGTGGGGCCTGCAGAAGATCTACGAGATGGTGATCAACACCAACCCGGCCTACGCCTACCTGCTCGAGGGCAACTCGCTCGTCGATCAGAAGACGGTGATGGCCCACGTCTGCGCCCACGTCGACTTCTTCAAGCACAACTATTACTTCTCCAAGACCAACCGGAAGATGATCGACGGGATGGCGAACCACGCCGCCCAGATCCGGCGGCACATGGAGCGCCACGGGCAGGACGTGGTCGAGGACTTCATCGACGTCTGCCTGTCGCTCGAGAACCTGATCGATCCGATGTCGCCGTACATCGCGCGCACGGCCAGGCCCAAGGCCGCCGACGCCAGCGGCGGCGACGGCGAGGCTGACGACGACGTGCCGCGGATGCGGGCCAAGCAGTACATGGAGCGGTTCATCAACCCGCCCGAGTACCTCGACGCGCAGCGCAAGAAGAAGGAGGCCGAGGCCAAGCAGAAGAAGCGGTTCCCCGAGCAGCCGCAGCGCGACGTGCTCGCGTTCCTGATCCAGCACGCGCCGCTGGCGCCGTGGAAGCGCGACGTGCTCGAGATCGTGCGCGACGAGGCCTACTACTTCGCGCCCCAGGCCATGACCAAGATCATGAACGAGGGCTGGGCCACGTACTGGCACTCGAAGATCATGACGGAGAAGGCGGCGGCGGCGTCCGAGATCATCGACTACGCCGACGCCTGCGCCGGCATCTTGGCGACCGCGCCCGGACGGCTCAACCCGTACAAGCTGGGCGTCGAGCTGTACCGCCACATCGAGAGCCGGTGGAACAAGGGTCAGTTCGGCAAGGAGTGGGACGAGTGTGACTCGCTCGACGTCAAGCGCGACTGGGACCGCCGGCTGAACCTGGGCCGCCAGAAGATCTTCGAGGTCCGCCGGCTGCACAACGACATCACGTTCCTCGACGAGTTCTTCACCATGGACTTCTGCATCGAGCAGAAGTTCTATTCGTTCGGCTGGAACGAGCGCGGCGCGACCTGGGAGATCCAGTCGCGCGAGTTCAAGAAGGTGAAGGACCAGATGCTGCGGATGCTGACCAACCGCGGCCAGCCGGCGCTGTATGTGGTCGACGGCAACCACGACAACCGCGCCGAGTTGCTCCTGCGCCACACCCACGACGGCGCCGACCTCGACCTGGGCCAGGCCAAGGACGCGCTGAAGAACCTGGCCAAGGTCTGGACCCGGCCGGTGCTGCTGCTGACCAAGGTCGAGGGCAAGGGCAAGCTCATCCGCTGCGACGATGGCACGCTGACCGAGAAGCTCGCCGAGTATCCGGGCCCGCTGTGACGGCGGCGCCGATCACGACGGTCGCGGCGATCGCAGCCGCGGTGCTGGGACTGCTCGGCTGCGGGTGCAGCCGCAAGGAGCCAAAGGCAGCGGCGGCTCCGCATGGTCTCGCCGATCGTGGCCCGGGTTCGGCCTCAGGTTCGGCCTCGGACTCGGGCTCGGGTTCGGGCTCGGTCACAGGACCCGTCCCCGCCCCTGCTGGCTGCAAGCTCGCGCCTCAGGCCTGGCGTTTTCCCGCGGTCGCGCGGGTCATCGCGTTCGGCGACGTCCACGGCGATCTCGCCGCTGCTCGCCGCGCGCTGGTCCTCGGCGGCGTGATCGATGGCGCCGACCACTGGATCGGCGGCGCGTCGTGGGTCGTGCAGACGGGCGATGTCCTCGACCGCGGCGATCAGGAACAGGCCATCATCGATCTGTTCGAGCGGCTCGAGCGCGAGGCCAGCGCCGCCGGCGGTCGCATGATCTGGCTGCTCGGCAACCACGAGCTGATGAACCCGGCCGGCGACTTCCGCTACGTCACCCGTGGCGGTTTCGCCGACTTCGACGACGTCCCGGACTTGCCGCTCGAGCGCTTCGCCACCGTTCCGGCGGCGGCCCGCGCTCGGGTCGCTGCGTTCGCGCCCGGTGGCCCCTACGCTCACATCCTCGCCGGCCAGAACGTGGTCGCGATCGTCGGCGACACCGCGTTCGTCCACGGCGGCATCATCCCCGGCGTGGCCGCGTCCCTCGACGCCGATCAGCTCGCCACCCGCTGCTGGCTCGACGGCGCCGGCCCGATGCCCGACCTGCTCGAGCGCAACGACGGCCCGGTCTGGGACCGGAGCCTTGCCGGCCCCGACGTCGACTGCGCGCGCCTCGATCGTGCCCTCGCCGAGCTCGGCGTCGCCCGCCTTGTCATCGGCCACACCCCGCAACCCAACGGCATCACGTCCGGATGCGCCGGCAAGGTCTGGCGCATCGACGTCGGCCTCGCGGCCTACTACGGTGGTCCGACCGAGGTGCTCGAGCTCACCGCCGCGGGTGCGCGCGCGCTGCACGCCACGCCGCCATGACCGCAGCGCCTGCTTGACCGATCACCGTCGCTGTCGGTATCGTTCAGGCCTCACAACTCGGGGGTGCTCATGCGTGCAAGCATGTTTGCGGCGGTGGCGCTGATCGCGCCACTAGGAATGACAGCGTGCGTCGATGACAGTTCCGCTCCGACCGGACAGAGCGAGTCGGCACTGGCGAGGCAGGACTGCGACGTTGCGATCATCGGCGGCGGCCCTGGTGGCGTCCACACCGCGTACAAGCTCACCACCATGCACCTGACCGCCGGCCCGGTCTGCCTCTTCGAGAAGAGCGACCACCTCGGTGGCCGGGTCGGCAACAACCACACCGTCGGGCTCACCACCCAGCCGTTCGTCAACGGCGGCGTGGCCGTCGAGCGCACCGGCCAGACCGGCACCGGCGGCTACCGGATGTACAACTCCCAGTACACCTACCAACTCGGTCAGGAGCTCGCCGCCCTCGGCCGGCCCGGGCAGCTCAGCTTTCTGGCTCAGCGGTCGTTCAGCGTGCTCAGCGCGGTCGCGAACCGCGGGTACAACCCATCGTACGGGCAGTCCCGCTACTTCACGTACAGCAGCTCGGAGCTCGAGCCGCTCTACCACTCTCCGGTCAGCGACGACGACCTGTGGACGGCCATGCTGTGCGGCCCGCAGGTGCCGACCGACGCCAACCACTATCCGCAATACGAGAACATGACGATTCCGGGGCTGAACCGGATGTCGGCTCGCGAATACCTCCAGTGGGTGGCCCGGAACGTCGTGTCTCACCAATACGGGCCGCAGGTCGCGCAGTACATGCTCGACGCCTGGCGGTTCCGCGCCGACTTCAAGGGCGCGATCGACGCGGTCTCCTACCTCGACTTCAACGCCCACGACTTCAACAGCGGCTCGGTGGTCTACCCGATCCCGTCGTTCCAGCCCTACTTCGACATCATGCAGCAGCAGATCCTCGCGAGCGGCGGCCGGATCTCGTTCGAGGAAGCGGTGGTCTCGGTCAACACGCGCCACGACGGCGACGGCTACGTGCTCAGGACCTCGAGGGGCAACAAGGTCTTCGCCAACACCGTCGTCATCGCCACGCCGCACGCCGTGCTGCAGCAGCACCGGATCATCGGCGACGTGATCGACCGCATCACCGACCAGGCGGAGTTCTCGGCGATCGAGGCGGCCAGCGCGATCACGGTGACTCACCAGTACGGTGACGGCCATTCGCCGAACAGCGGCTGGTGGCACCAGGACATCCGGTTCACCGGCTCGAACCTGCTCGGCGCGCAGCTCGCCGGCGACGCGCCGCCGCTGCTCCGGTCGACCAACAACTTCATGATCCCCGGCGACCGGCTGCCCGGTTGCCACCGCGACTGGTGCGACTTCACCGACACGCGCTTCTACAACAACACCAACGAGATCTCGCTAACCGACTATCACGACTTCATCAACGTCTCGCGCGACGTCTACAACGACGACCCCGACGCGGTGGACAACTGGGTCCGGCTCTACGACGCCGGAGAGCAGCTGTCGCCCGGCGGCGGCGGCAACGCGGCGGTCAACGCCCAGATCGTGAAGTCGCTGCGCCTGATGTACCCGAGCGTGTTCACCGGCAACCCGGCGCACGAGCCGCGGGTGCGGTCGACGCAGGTCACGGTCCACAAGCCGGCCTGGTACAACCTGCGGGAGGGCGCGTTCAAGAAGGGCTTCACCAACGCCAGCATCCTCGACTGGTCGCAGAGCCCGCTGCCCGGCGAACCGGTCTACCTCGTCGGCGACAGCTGGAACAACAACGACTCGGGCTGGTCGGACGCCGCGTACCAGACCTCCGTCTACATGCTCAACAGCAACTACGGCACGTCGATCGATCCGCGCGACACCACCCGGATCCTCTGCATCGACGGCGCCATCTCGTATCCCTGACCGGCCCTTCGCCGCGCGGCCGCGGTCGGTAGGGGCGCGCCCCTTGGTCAGCGGAAGGACAGCTCGACGCGGCGGTTCTTGTCGCCGGTGACGCCGGGCTGGGGCTCGCTCGAGCCCTTGCCGACGGCCTCGACCTGCTCGGGGCGGACGCCGCGGCCGAGGAGGTAGGCGCGAGCGACGTCGGCCTGGTTCTCGGTGATGATCTGGGCCTCGGCCGCCGGGCGGCGGTCGTCGGAGTGGACGGCGATCGTGACGATGGTGTCAGGGTTGGACTTGAGCAGGATCGCGAGCTCGTCGAGCGCCTTGGGCGCGGTCTTGACGAGCTTGAGCTGATCGCGGTCGAACGCGATGCGGGTGCTCGTACCTTGCCAGGTCGAGAACGCCGCCGGCACGCTGGCGGGCAGCGCCGCGCCGGTGGTCGTCCCCGTGGTGCCCGTCGTCGGGCCGGTGGTGCCCGTCGTCGGGCCGGTGGTGCCCGTCGTCGTGCCGGTCGTGCCGGTCGTGCCCGTGGTTCCCGTCGTGCCGGTCGCCGGCTCGGTGGTCGTCGTGCCGGTGGTGCCGGTGGCGATCGTCCCCACCGTGGCGCTGGTGCCGGTGGTGGTGCCAGGCGCGCGCACCGGCGCGGGCCGCGGGATGACCAGCTTGCCGGCCGGGCAGACGTTGGCCAGCGGCAGCTCGAGCCGCTCGGTGACGACCACGCCGATCTGGGCCGGCCCCGGCGACGCCAGCACGTCGATGCGCGTCTCGGGGACGCCGCGCTCGATCAGGCGGGCCTTCATCCAGGCCGCCTGCTGCTGGGCCTCGGGCTCGGTCTTGGCCGCGACCGCGAGCGTCCACTTCGCGATCTCCGGATGCATCGCCATGGTCAGGCCGAGCTGATCAGTGATGATCTTGCCGCCGGTGTTGAGGCCCTTGGCGTCGAACGTCGGCGCGCGCAAGAACTTTATCTGATCGCCGTCGAGCGAGACCAGCAGCACGCCGCCCTCGTCGGGGCAGCCGTCGAGGTCGTCGATGCCGTTGATGGTCTCGGCGTCCTGCGGGCAGCGATCGGCGGCGTCGGGGATGCCGTCGCTGTCGTTGTCGAGCTCGGGGCAGCCGTCGTCATCCTGGAAGCCGTCGACGTCCTCGGCGCACACCGGGCACTGATCGACGTCGTCGGCGACCCCGTCGTGGTCCTCGTCCTCATCGGGGCAGCCGTCCCAGTCCTCGAAGCCGTCGAGATCCTCGGCGTCGGTCGGGCACTGGTCGATGACGTCGTTGAGGCCATCCTGATCGACGTCGCGCTTGTCGGCCGGGCAGCCGTCGGTGGCGTACGGCGGCCTGCCGTCCTCGCGATCGAGCGGGCAGGTGTCGTCGAGGTCGGCGATGCCGTCGCCGTCGTTGTCGAGCTCGGGGCAGCCGTCGTCGTCCTCGAAGCCGTCGAAGTCCTCCGACTCGTTCGGGCACTTGTCGATGCGGTCGGCGCGCTGATCCTTGTCGTTGTCGTCGTCGGGGCAGCCGTCGCCGTCCTTGAAGCCGTCGTGGTCCTCGGGGACGTTGGGGCACTCGTCGCGGTTGTTGGCGATGCCGTCGAGGTCGCTGTCGCGGGTGTCGGGGGCCCAGCCCAGCGACGCGAACACCCGCAGCCCGGGCGAGCCGATGCCGCGGATCAGCCCGCCACCGCCGCCGGCGACCACCGACACCGCGTGGGTGGCCTGGATGCGGACGCCGCCCTCGAGCTCCATCGGGCTGGCATCGAGGCTCAGGCCCTCGAGGCCGGTGCGCCCGAACATCTCGGCGACCAGCGCGAACCGCTCGGTCGGGCGGACGGTGCCAGCCACGCCCCAGGTGAGCTGCTGGCCGACGGTGCTGGCGTAGACCGTGCGCGGCTTGCGGAACACCAGGCCGAGGTTGGCGCCGAACGACACCTTGCCGCCGGGCGCGGTCCACTGGCCGATGATCCGGCCGCGCAAGGTCGGCAGGTTGTCGCCGATGAACTTGGAGCCGCCCGAGCCGACGCTGGTCGGCAGGGTCATGCCGACCGAGCCGGCGACCGCCAGCGTGGGATCGTGCCACAGCCGGGCCTTGAGCTCGGCGCGCAGATCACCGGTGCCGGTGACGTTGAGGCCCATCGGATCGGGACCGGCGGTCGCCGGCATCAGGCCCTGGCCCTGGGCCTGGAACACGATCGGCAGATCGAGGCCGAGCTGGT
>JAYVSF010000231.1:0-7846 GCA_043775605.1 Myxococcales bacterium | reverse complement strand
GTCAGCTCCTCGCGGTCGAAGACGATCGAGCCGCGGGTCGGCAGGTCGAGGGTGCCGAGGATCTGCAGGAGCGTCGACTTGCCGACGCCCGACGCCCCGAGCACGGCGACCATCTCGCCCGGCTCGAGGTGCAACTCGACGTTGCTCAGCACCGACAGCACCAGGCCGCCGTGCAGGTACTCCTTCGACAGGCCGACGATGTCGATCTTGCCGCCGCGGGCACCGCCAACGGTGCCGGTGCCGGTCCCGGTGACGGGCGCAGACGCGGGCCCGGCCAGATCGGCGAGCGGTGCGTCCGAAGCAAAGGACGGGTCGAGGGCGGCGGCCGGAGCGGAAGGAGGCTCGTCGTTCACGGGATTCTCGAAGGAGCGCAGGAACTTAGTCGGAGGCGTGCACACGTGTCAACGCGCATTGGACCGCCGCTGACCTCGCGCGGTTGCCTGACCGATCCCACTCCTTCGAGCGCCACCGGCCGAGGTCGTCGCCCTGCTGGGCCGGGTCCATGCACCCTTCAGGCGAAGGGACCCCAACGGGATCTGAGCTCGTGGCCGGGGGGAATCAAGCGGGACGCAGGGCCCAGCGCCAGAAGGGGATGGCGTAGATGGTGCCCTCCGGGACGGGGAGAACTTCGTCAGTGGCGAGGGTGACGATGGTGGCGACGCGGTGGCCGAAGGTGGCCATGGCCTCGCGGAGAGCGCGCACCTCGCGGTCGCGGGTCTGGGGATCGTCGACGGTGGCGCAGGACTGGACGAGCTCGGTGGGGGTGACGAAGTCGACCTCGAAGCCGGACGGCGTGCGGACGTAGGCGAGCTCGGCGGTGCGACGGCGGAGCTCGATGAAGACGCTGGTCTCGAGGAGCTGGCCGACGTCCGCGCTGCCGCGACGGGCGCACGCGGTGACCAGGCCCGGATCGACGGCGTAGACCTTGCGCGGGTTGACCTGGCGCGCGCGCTCGGAGTGGGTGTGGATCGGGATCGCGAAGAACACGAACGCGTCCTGGACGTGCTCGAGCCAGGTGTGGAGCGAGTCCTTGCTGACAGTGAGCCCCTGGGAGCGGAGGTCGTCGTGCAGCTTGTGGATGCTGAACGGTCCGGCCGGCGTGTTCATGAGCTGGCGGACGAAGCGGCGCAGCGCGACCGGGTTCGAGATCGCGTGGCGCTCGATGAGGTCGCGCAGGATGGCGACGTCGAGGTAGCTCTGGAGGACGCGGACCCGGGTCGGCTCGTCGAGGAGCTGGACCTCGGGGAAGCCGCCACAGCGCAGGTAGTCGGTGGTGGCGCGCTCGATCGTCGAACGGAGCTGCGCGGTCGGGCGCGGCGTGGCCGCGATGCCGCGATGCGCGAGCACCTCGGCGAGGCTGAACGGGAACAGCTCGGTGGTGAGCGAGCGGCCGCGCAGGCTGGTGGCGATCTCGCGGCTCAGGAGCTTGGCCGAGGAGCCGGTCACACACAGGTGAGCCGGCTCGGTGTCGACCAGGCGGCGCACGAAGCGCTCCCAGCCCTCGACGAGTTGGATCTCGTCGAAGAACAGCGCGCCGGGGCGAGACCGGGCGGCGGGGTTGCGCCGGTAGTGGGCCTCGACGATCTTCGACAGGTCCGCGGCGGTGACGTCGCCCAGGCGCTCGTCTTCGAAGTTGATGTACAGCAGGTCCTCGCGCGGCACGCCGCTGTCGACCAGCTCGTGCATGCGCTGGAACATCCGCCACGTCTTGCCGGTGCGGCGCATGCCGACGATGGCGTCGACCTTGCGCGGCAACCAGGGTAGCTGGCCCTGACGCGCGGTCATCGCCGGCAGCGGCCGGTCCTGAGCGTCAGCGACGAGCTCGTCGAGCAGCAGATCGTTCATGTCCTTCCCAGGAGGACATATTTACCTGATCTTGTCTTTCTGGGAAGTACATGTTTGTTAGATCTTGTCCTTCCGGGAAGGACAAGATGGAAGCTACAGGCCGAGGCTGGCGCCGAGGGTCCACAGCCGGACGCCGCCGTCAGCGCCGGCGTCGGTGGTGAACCGGTCCTGGCTGAGCTCGGCCCAGATCGACGCCGAGCCCAGCACCGGCGCGGTCAGCCGGTACTCGAGGCCGGCGCCGCCGATGACGCCCTTGGCGTCGCCCGCCACGGTCATCTGGGTGTCACCCAGCCACAGCCGCTCGAGGCCGAGCCGGCCGTAGGCCTCGAGGTGACCGCGCAGCGGGAACGCCAGCCGGGCGTGGATGCCGAGCGCGCTGGCCGAGCTGGTGTCGAGGCCGAAGCGCGACACGCTGCCCTCGATCGCCAGCCGGCCGAAGCGCATCCCGAGCGCGAGCCGGCCGTTGCCGCCCTGCTCGCCGCTGGCCGCGACCTTCAGATCGCCCTGCAACGTCGGATCGCCGCCGAGGCCGAGCGAGACGTAGCTGCCGGCGAGGGCGGGCGTTGCGCCGACGCTCAGCGCGGCGAGGGAGAGCAGCGGGAGGAACCGGGTGGTGGCACGCATGGGCCCCGGTAGTGCAACCGCCATGCCCCCGGCCGGCCGGGGCCTCTCGCGTGTGATGGCGCCGGGTTGTGGCCACGCGCGCCGGTGGTCGTGGCCCGCCGTTCACGCGTCGCGGACGGCCCCGTCCCGCCCCCACGGTCCGCCGTCAGACCTGCTTCAGGACTTCTTCAAGCCGACCGCCGGCCGGAGCTGGGCCGCCAGGATCGACGGGTAGATCGTCGCCGCCACGCTGATCAGCAGGCCCGCGCCAAAGATGACGAGCACCGTGACGTAGTCGACCTCCACCGGCAGCCGGCTGATGTAGTACACGTCCGGGTTGATCGGGAAGCCGTTGGTCGCGAGGTAGAAGCACAGGCCGAGGCCGATGCCGACGCCGATCGCGCTGCCGATCAGGCCGATCAGCGCGCCCTGGATCACGAACAGGAACACCACCTCGACGTCGCTGGCGCCCAGGGTCTTGAACAGCGCGATCTGCCGGCCCTTCTCGACCACGATCATGATCAGGTTGCCGACGATCGAGAACGACGCCACCAGGATGATGATCGCGAGGATGATGAACATCGCGATCTTCTCGAGCTTGAGCGCGCTGAACAGCTGGCGGTTGAGCTCGCGCCAGCCCTGGACCCGGTAGGTCGGCCCCAGCTCGGTCGCGATCCGGTTCACCACCCGGTCGACGTCGTCGGGATCCTTGATCCGGACCTCGATGCCGTCGACGGCGTCGCCCAGCCGGAGGAAGCGCTGCAGCGAGTCGAGGGTGACGTAGACCAGCTTGAGGTCGTACTCGTACATGCCGGTGTAGAACTCGCCGGCGACGCGGTAGTCGCGGTTGAACGGGATCGGGGTGCCGCTGGCGTCGGGGTTCATCGGATCGGCGAGCGGCGACACCAGCCGGACCTCCTGGCCCGGGTACAGATGGATGGTCTTCTCCAGCTCGCGCCCGACCAGGATCCCGGGCAAGGTCGCGATCCGCGAGCTGCCGGTGGTCGGCCGCGGCGGCGGGGTCTTGCCCGAGAAGTCACGCGGCACGGCGTCGCCGAGGTCCTCGCCGTCGGCGAAGTCGGGCGGCGCCGGATCGAGCACCGCGCCGTCGACCAGGGTGCGGGCGCCGCCGCCGTCGTCGGGGCCGGCCAGCTCGGGTGTGAGGCCGTCGGCCGTCCGGGCGGCGCCGCCCGCGGGCACGGTCGCCGGCTGGTCGCCGCTGTAGTCGGCGGGGTCGCCGCTCTCGGGCAAATCATCGGGCGCGGGGTCGAGCACCGGCTTCGACGGATCGCGCGGCGGCGGTGGCGGGGCCGGCTCCGGCTCGGCGTCCTCGATCAGCGGCGGCAGCTTGTCGAGCCCGTCCTTGTCGACGAGGTTCTTGGCGAGGTCGGTGACCTTGACCGCGGTGGCGACGTCGATGCCCTTGATGACGACGTTGTGATAGTTGCTGTTGGCCGCGATCACGACCTCGCTGGTCGCGAACGGCGTCGACGCGACCACGCCGGAGATCTTCGCGACTCGGGCGCTGATCGCCTCCCACTCGGTGAACTCGCCCTCCTCCTTGCCGATCTGGATGTGGGCGTTGGAGCCGAGGATCTTGTGGCGCAGGTGGCCCTCGAAGCCGTTCATCACCGACAGCACCGTGACCAGCGCGGCGACCCCGACCGAGACCCCGACCACCGACACCGTCGTGTAGAAGGTGAAGAACAGGCGGACCGAGAACACGTACAGCGTGACCCCGGCGACCGCGAACGCGATCGCGCCGGCGATCACGACGTAGCCGTGGGTCGGATCGATCATCTCGCCGGGCAGGGCCACCGGCGCGCCGATCACCCAGCGGGCGACGCACATGAGCACGATGCCGGTGACGCTCGCGATGCCGGCGATGATCAACGCGACGATGCTGAGGTGGATCGGCCGCGCCATCAGGTAGCGGGCCGCGACGAAGGTCTGGAACCGGTTGGGCCCGCGCAGGCCCGAGGTCGCCATCAGCTCACTCGGCCCGCAGCTGAGGGAACAGGATGACGTCGCGGATCGAGGCCTGGCCGGTCAGCATCATCGCCAGGCGATCGATGCCGATGCCGCAGCCGGCGGTCGGCGGCATGCCGACCTCGAGCGCGCGGCAGTAGTCCTCGTCGTAGTCCATGGTCTCGTCGGCGCCGGCGGCCTTGGCCTGGACCTGGGCGGTGAACCGGGCCCGCTGATCGACCGGGTCGTTGAGCTCGGAGAAGCCGTTGGCCAGCTCCTTGCCGGCGACGAACAGCTCGAAGCGATCGCAGAACGCCGGGTCGGTCTCGGACTTGCGCGCCAGCGGCGACACCGCCAGCGGGAACTCGGTGAGGAAGGTCGGCTGCACCAGCTTGTCCTCGGCGGTCGCCTCGAACACCGCGAAGCCGAGGTGGCCGGCGCGGATCCGGGCGTCATCGGCACTGGCATAGCGCTCCACGATGCCCGGCGCCACCTGATCGCGTCGGCCCGGGTCCTTGAGCGCGGCGATGATCGCGGCCTTGTCGAGGCCGTCCCCGGCGCCGGCCGGCACGCCGAGGAGCAGCAGCTTGCCGACGTCGGCGGCGGGCACACCGTGGGCCAGGGCCAGGCTGGCGGCCCGCACCGGGTCGTCGAACATCGCGGCGACGTCGGCGGCCGGGATGCCGCCGAGCTCGTGGCAGGCCTGGCGCACCGTGATCCGGCGCCAGGGCGGGGTCAGGTCGACGTCGACACCGTCCCAGGTGACCCGGGTCGAGCCGTTCACCTGCTGCGCGAGCTCGGCGACCATCGACTCGACCAGCTCGATCAGGTCGGTGTAGACCGCATAGGCCCAGTAGAACTCGAGCATCGTGAACTCGGGGTTGTGCCGGCGCGACAGCCCCTCGTTGCGGAAGTTGCGGTTGATCTCGTAGACCCGCTCGAGGCCGCCGACCACCAGCCGCTTGAGGTACAGCTCCGGCGCGATCCGCAGGTAGAGCTTCATGTCGAGCGCGTTGTGGTGGGTCACGAACGGCCGGGCCGCGGCGCCGCCGACGATCGGGTGCATCATCGGGGTCTCGACCTCGAGGAAGCCCTTGCCGTCGAGCAGGCGGCGCAGGCCGGCGACGATCCGGCTGCGCTTGACGAAGACGTCGCGGACGTCGGGGCTCATCGCCAGGTCGACGTAGCGCTGGCGGTAGCGCTGCTCGACGTCGGTGAGGCCGTGCCACTTCTCGGGCAGCGGCCGGATCGCCTTGGTGACGATCTCGAAGCGCTTGGCCAGCAGCGACAGCTCGCCGCGCTGGGTCCAGAACATCGGGCCCGAGGCCCAGACCAGATCGCCGACGTCGAGCTCGGGCACGACCTCGCCGAAGTCGCCGGCGTCGAGGTGATCGACGTTGAGGTAGAGCTGGAGATCGCCGGACACGTCGCGGATCGGCACGAACACGGTCTTGCCGAAGCCGCGGCGCGCGATCACGCGGCCGGCCAGCGCGACGTCGGTGCCGTCGATGGGGACGATGCCGGGACCCTCGCCCTTGGCCGGCCTGGGGCTTCCGGCAACGGGCTCCGGCGGCGGCGCCGGCTTGCTGGCCTGGTAGCGGGCCCGGACCTCGGCCGCGGTCGTCGTCGGCCGCAGGGTGTTGCCGTAAGGATTGCGGCCGTGGCCGCGCAGCTTGTCGGCCTTGGCCTGCCGCTCGGACATGATGCGGTCGAGAGTCGAGTGCTCGGGCTCGGGCTTGGCGCGCTCGGACATGCGGCGCGGACTCTATACGCTCCGCGACCGCCGCGCACCCGTGCTATCAGGACGTGATGCGTGCCGTCCGATCGATCGTCGTGGCCAGCATGGGGCTGGGTTTGATCGCCGCCTGCAAGGAGGGGGACAAGCCCGCCGGCCCCGGGTCGCGCGCGCCGGTCGGCAAGCCCCCGGCCGGTGGCTCGGGCAGCGGCAGCGCGGCGCCGACGAGGCCCTGCCCGGCTGGCGTCGTCCACGGCCCGCTGACCTGGATCGAGGACGACTACCCCGCGGCCCTGACCTGCGCGCGGTCGAAGCACCTGCCGGTGATGATCGACATGTGGGCGCCGTGGTGCCACACCTGCCTGTCGATGCGGTCGACGGTCCTCGACGATCCGTCGCTGGCGCCGCTGGCCGCGCGCTTCGTGTTCCTGGCCCTCGATACCGACCGGCCGATCAACGCGGTCGCGGCCGGCAAGTTCCCGCTGGTGAACTGGCCGACCTTCCTGGTGGTCGAGCCCGAGCACGAGACCGTGCAGGGCCGGTGGCTGGGCGCGGCGTCGATCACCCAGCTGCGCGGCTTCCTCAAGGACGGCGAGACGGCGGCGCTGGCGTCGATGTCCGGCCAGGGTCTCGACCCGCTGTTGCAGCAGGTGCGCGAGGGCGATCAGGCCTTCATGGCCAAGGACTTCGTCGCCGCCGATCGGGTGTACGGCGAGGCCCTGGCGACCGCGCCCGCCGACTGGCCGCGCCGGTCCGACATCCTGGTCTCGCAGCTCGCGGCCCGCAGCAAGCGCGGCGAGGTGGTCGGCTGCCTCGACCTGGCGCTGGCGTCGATGGACGCGACCGGCGCCACCGCTAACGCGACCGACTTCCTGGTGTGGGCGCTCGCGTGCGCCGACGACGCCAAGGCGCCGAAGGCCAAGGCCCAGGTGGTGCGCGAGCGGACGGTCGCGCGGCTACAGCGGCTGGTCGACGACGCCACTGCGCCGCTGTCGATCGACGATCGCTCGGACGCGATGCTCAACTGGCGCGAGGCGCTGGTCGGGCTGGGCAAGACCGACGAGGCCAAGGCGGTCGCGACCCGCCAGCTCGACTTCCTCGCCGACGCCGCCGGCAAGGCCCCCGACGCCTGGACCCGGATGACCTACAACTGGCCGCGCTGCGAGGTCCACGACTTCCTCAAGCGCAGCCAGGAGCTGGTGCCGGTGCTGGAGAAGTCGGCGGCGGAGCTGCCGCGCGAGTACGATCCTCCGTACCGCCTGGCCTGGCTCCTGTTCCACGCCGGCGATCCGACGGCGGCGCAGCCGTGGGTGCAGAAGGCCGCCGCGCTGGCCTATGGCCCGCGCAAGGTCCGGGTCCAGAGCCTCGCGGTCGACATCGCGAAGGCCCTCGGCCGGCCGGCGGTCGAGCGGGCGGCGCGGACCGCGCTGATCGAGACCCTGCAGCGGCTCGAGAAGGGCCAGGAGCAGCCCGAGACGCTGGCCAAGGCCGAGGCCGAGCTGGCGGCGATGCCGGCCGTCGGGCCGATCGCGGTCAAGCCGGCACCACCGACGCCGCCCGCGCCACCGACGCCCTCACCCACACCGGCCCCGCGATGACCTCGACGCCGTCGTCGCCCTCGTCGTCGCCCTCGTCGTCGCCCTCGTCGTCGCCCTCGTCGTCGCCCTCGTCGTCGCCCTCGTCGTCGCCCTCGTC
>JAYVSF010000230.1:0-1758 GCA_043775605.1 Myxococcales bacterium | reverse complement strand
TCGGTGTTGCCCTGCAGCTTCACCGTGCACACGATGGTGTCGACAGTGCCGGCCGCGATCCACCGCTGCACGAGCGTGAGCAGACGGGCCGGGTAGGCGATGACGTCGCTGCACATCCAGTCGACCGGTCCGAAGGCGACGGGGTCGAGCGAGAAGGCGCTCACGCCCTGCCAGGTGACGTTGCGCAGCGCGGAGACGCGTGGGTCGAGCGGTGCCTTGTCGACGGCGGTCACCTCGGCACCCGTGGCGGCCAGCGACCACGTCCACCCGCCGGGGCTGGCGCCGAGGTCGACGCAGCGCTCGCCGCGCTGGGGGAACCGGCCCAGGCGGGCCAGTGCCTCCCACAGCTTCAGGTAGGCGCGGCTCGGTGGGCCGTCACGGTCCTCCACGAACGCGGCCTCACCGTTGGCGAACGGGCTCGCGCACCGCGCTGCGTAGAGCAGCCGGTCGGGCTTCAGCAGCGTGAACGAGCCGAGCGGGGCAGTGGGCGCGGCCGTGCCACCGGCGAGTGGCTTGGCCGACACGTGGGGCAGCTTGTCGGCGATGAGCTCGACCCGGCCGCGGTGCACCGGTGCGAAGGGCGCCCAGTTGCGCTGCTCGGCCCGCAGCACCTTGGCCGCCTCGCCGATCGACTCGATGCGGGCGTCGCGCACGTCGTACCACACGTTGGCGGCCCAGACCGAGGGCACGGCGTCGCCCTGGCACACGGCGAGGCGCCCATGGTGGGTCTCGACGGTGACGCCGTAGCGGCGCAGTTCTTCGGCCAGCTGGGCTTCGTAGCCGTCAGCGGCAAGGTAGGCGGTGCGCACGCTCAGTTTCTACTCGCGCAAGGATGGCGGGTCATGGTCGCCGGTCGCTTCCGCCCCAACGAGATCACGCTGCACGAGTCGGGGCGCCCCTACCTGTGGATCGTGCGCGAACCCCTGACGTGGGAAGGGGAGCTGAACCGGCGGACGGTCGTGCTCACGGCGAACCCCGACTCGGCCGACTTCGTCACCGACCTCGCGTCGGTGCCGCGGTGGCTCACGTGGTTGTTCCCCCGGTACGGGCTGTACACGAAGGCGGCCGTGCTGCACGACTACCTGTGCCAGAACCTGCCGCCCGACGGGCAGGCCCCGCCACCCCACCTGGCCGGTGTGCACGATCGCACCGACGCCGACGAGGTGTTCCGCAACGCCATGCGGGCCGAGGGCGTGCCGATCATGCGGCGCTGGCTCATGTGGTCGGCGGTGAACTGGGCCACGCTCGCCGGTCGGTTGATGATGCGTCCCTTCATCGGCGTGGCCACGGCCGTCGCGGTCGTGGCCGTCGCGCTCATCGCCATCGCAAGCGGCGTCACCGGCACGCTGTACCGGTGGGCGAGCGCGGCGTACGGGCTGCGGGTGGCGGTCGCCGTCACCATCGTGCTCATCGCCGTGGCGTTGGCGGTGGCCGGGGCGGTCACGCTGCTGGTGTCGTTGTGGTGGCCGTTGCCGCACGGGCCGCAGCGGGGCAGCCGGGTGCCGTTCGTGATCGCTGCGGTCGTGATGCAGGTCGGTCTCGTGGTCGGCATCGTGGCGCTGGTGCGAGCGGGGCCGGGTCTGCCGTTCGTCGACGGTCGCTGGCCGGTGCTCGGCGTGGCCGCGGTGGCCACGGCGGCGACGGTCCTGCTCGGCGCCATGGTGGCCGTCGCCGGGTTGACCACGCTGGGGCGGTGGGACCGGTGGTGGAACGCGGCACGCGGTCTGCTCATGACGGCGTCGGCGCTGCCGCTGCTCG
>JAYVSF010000229.1:0-8834 GCA_043775605.1 Myxococcales bacterium | reverse complement strand
AGCCGCCTGCCGACCGGCGCGAGCGGCCTCGCCCTCGGCGATCCCGAGATCCCGGCGTACCAGCTGGCCAGCGGCGCCGCCGTCGGACTGCGGGTCGCGCGCTGGTTCGATCGCCGGCTGTTCGCCGAGTTCGAGTTCGGGCTCTTGGCCGCCGACTACGCCGGCGCCGCCGACTCGTCCTGGGTCGCCGGCGGCCACGCCTACCTCGGTGTCCGGATCGCGGACAGCCGCTCGATCCAGCTCCGCGCCCTGATCGGCGGCGGCACCCAGGTCGTGCCGGTCGCCGACCGCTACACCCGCCGCGACGTCGAGGGCGACGCCGCGTGGGGTCTGACCGTGGCGATCCCCATGGGCGGCCGGCTCAGCTTCCGGATCGACGGCCGCCAGCACCTGGCCGGCGCCCGCACCGGCGGCGTGACCCAGTTCGTCGAGCTCAGCGCGGGGCTCGAGGGCGTGCTGGTCTGGCGCTGACCCCCTGACCAGCAGGCCGGTCGCACTTGGTCTACACTGCCGGCCATGAAGTGTGCGGTCTGTAGCGAGCGCCCCGTCGAGACTGGCGTCCTGTGCGAGGACTGTCGGGACGAGATCAGCAGCCCGGTCGGGATGGTGCCCGAGCAGATCCTCGCGACCTCGACCCGACCGATCGGCGCGGCGATGATCGATCCCTGGGGCCGCGCCCATCCCATCGACGCCCGCACCCTGATCGGCCGCCAGCTCGAGGGCACCGGAGTCAGCGTCCTCGAGGGCTCGGTGTCGCGTCACCACGCCCACGTGTCGTGGGATCCGGTGAAGAAGCACTGGTCGGTGCGCGATCTCGGCTCGGCCAACGGCACCCACGTCAACGATCACGCGCTGAGCGGCGCCACCGTCCTGATGTCGGGCGATCGGGTCCACGTCGGCCAGGTCGGCTTCTACTTCCTCGCCGATACCAAGGACCTGCCGCCGGCGGTGTTCGACCCGGCGATCGGCACCACCCTGCGCCCGGGCGATGGCCTGCGCGCGTTGACCGAGCCGACCGAGGAGTTCGAGCGCGAGGCCACCGACGTCGGACTGCCGGTGCTCGACATCGCGCTGCACGAGCCGACCGGCGGCGGCGGCGGCCTGGTCGAGGTGTCCGGCAAGCAGGTCCAGCTCACCGCCACCCAGTTCGAGTTCTTCGCGCTGCTGGTCCGGCGCATGGCCGACGAGGCCCACCAGCCGCACCTGGTCCGCGGCTTCGTCCGCACGTCGGAGCTGATCGGCGACCTGTCGTGGGACACCCGCGATCCCGGCGACAACCACGTCAAGCAGCTGGTCCGCCGGGTCCGGCGCGCGCTGGTCAAGGCCGAGATCGGCGATCTGATCGAGTCCCGCCACCGCTTCGGGTACCGGCTGCGGGTCATCCCGCGCGTGCGCACCTGAGAATTTGTGAAACAGACTCGTTTCCGTACAGGCGCTGCCGCCGTTCCTCGTCGGTGAGCCGATCAATCAGAGGCTGAGAATCTGTAAAGATTCACAGGCTCTGACCTGGCGGCGACGGCCCCGCGCGCGGGCGCAACCCGAGCGCTACCTTGAACCTAACCGTCGACGACCACGCCAGCGCGCGGTCGCGGTGCAAGGTCACGTCGAAGCCAAGGTCAACGTCACCGTCATCGTGCAGGAGCCTCCCATGCGCCGCTCGCTCTGGTTCGCCACCACCGCCGTCACCCTCGCCCTCACCCCGGCCCTGGCCTCGGCGCAGGCCGCCCCGTCGTTCGCGTTCGGCAAGGCCGACGAGCTCAAGGACGTCAAGCAGACCGAGTGGAACGCCACCGCCGAGGCCGGCCTGGTGGTGACCACCGGCAACTCGCGGACCACGACCGTCACCGGCGGGGTCAAGGTCACCCGCAAGCAGCAGCAGAACAAGTTCTCGATCGACGGCGCGGCGACCTTCGCCCGGGCCTCGACCACCGCCATCGCCGCCGGCGCCGACAACGTGTTGACCGCCGACGAAGTCACCCGCACCAGCGTGACCTCCGCCGAGAGCTACAACCTCAAGCTGCGCTACGACCGGTTCCTCAGCACCTGGGACTCGCTGTACGTGGCCGCGCTCGGCGGCGCCGACATCATCGCGGGCAAGGACTTCGTCGGCGGCGGCCAGCTCGGCTACGCCCGCCTGATGTACAAGACCGAGAAGCACGAGATCAGCGGCGAGCTCGGCTACGACTTCAGCTACGAGAACCTGGCCGACGGCACCAGCCACAACATCCAGTCGGCGCGCGGCTTCATCGGCTACAAGGGCAAGCTACGGACCGAGACCAGCCTCGACGGCTCGCTCGAGGTGCTGGCCAACGGCAACCGCGAGAGCGCCACGGTCGGCCCGTTCGAGGACACCCGCGCGGTCGGCACCGCCGCGCTGTCGACCAAGCTGAGCAAGGGCATCTCGCTGTCGGTGTCGATCACCGGCAAGTTCGACGCGGCGCCGGCGCCGTTCGCGGCCCCGGCCGGGGTGACGCTCGACGCCGCCAACCCGCCCGAAAACTCCAAGCTCGACACCCTCACCAAGGCGTCGCTGATCATCACGCTGCTGTAGCGGCGCGGCGGACCAACGGCGATCGCGTGCTCGCGGTCGACGTCACGCGGCGCCGGACAGCCCGGCCGCCAGCTCCTCGAGCAGGCTGCGCAGGGTCCGAGCCTTGGTCTTGCCGAGCGTCGCGGCCCACCGCTGCTCGCTGGCGTCGGCGACCTTCTTGACCTCGACCGCCCACTGCCGGCCGCGCGCGGCCAGGCGCACGCGCTTGATCACGCCGTGCTCGGGATCGGGCACGCGCTCGACGAGCTTCTCGCTCTCGAGATCGTCGATCATGTCGCCGAGGGTCTGCTTGGGCAGCCCCATCGACGAGACCAACTCGGTCAGGCGCATGCCGCCTTCGCCGACCAGCGTCAGCAGCTGGGTCTGTCCCGGCCGGAGCGCGGGAAAGCCAAGCTTGCGGAGGCGTCGGTCGACCTCGGTGGCGAGTTCGGCCGAGGGGGCCAGGAGGAGAGCGCGAATGTCACGACGGGGGGGCTTGGCCATGGCGCGCCGAGGAGGTCGGGCTGGCGTCATACCAGAACCGAGGCGGCCGAGGGAAGCGTCGGCGACGAAAAGTCCGGTAAGCGGACAGACAACGGCATGGCCGCGCTCCGGACACTCCCGCAGTCGACCGCGCCGACCGGTCGCAGGGGGGCCCTACTCGACGGTGAGCCGGACCGCGCCCGTGCCCTGACCGTGATCGTGGCAGTAGAAGAGGTCGCTGCCGGTCGCGCCGAGCGTGACCTCGTAGGCCGCCCCGGCCGCCATCGATGCGGCCTGGTGCGGGAAGCCGTCGACGCCGGCGTCGCTGTGGATGCGGTGGGCGATGCTGTCGGTGTTGGGGATCCGCAGCCGGGCGCCGCGCCTCATGCGGAGCTGGCCGCCGGCCATCATCCCGAAATGCTGGCCGGACGCGCCCGGGGTGCCGATCGCCAGGGTGTAGACGTTGGCGACCGTGACCATGGCCGTCGCGGCGCGCGCGCCCGGCGCCCCCTGGCCGAGGATCGTCACCGGCAGCCCGGCCGGCGCACCGTCGCCGTTGGTGGGGATGGTGATGCGGACGGTGGCGCTGGCGGTGCCGCCGTCGTCGAGGGTCACGGTCGGCGGCAGGATCGCGACCGTCCAGCTGGCCGGCGCGCCGCTGGCGGTCAGCGCGACCGGGCCGGCGAAGTGGCGAGACGTCAGGTCGACCGTGAGCTCGACGGTGGTCCCGAGTGAGGTGCCCGCGCCCGGGCTGACCGTCAGCCCGAAGTCGGCCGCGGCCGCGTCGACGCCGGCGTCGGGCGCGGTCCCGGGGTCGCCACCCGGGGCGACCTCGCCGACGTCACAGGCCGCGAGCCCGAACCCGAGCCCGACGAGGACCGCGGCACGGACGACCGGGACGAACGAGGACAGACGACGGCGGGGCACGTGGGCATAGGATTGCGAACTCCGTGCCGCGGCGCAAGTGCGGATGACTCCAGCGGCGCCCGCCGCGATTGCCCACCGTGACGTGGGACTCGGCGCCCCAGCGGGGACCGCGCACCCCAGGGACGAGGCCGACCGGCCGGGTCACGGGGTCGGCCAGATCAACGCGCGCTGCGGGCCTTCCAGATCGCGCGACCTCGCCGCCACCAGCGCCCGAGATCGGAGGTCAGGCCCTTGGGCGCGGGCTTGCGCCAGCGCGACAGGCGCGGCCCGAGCCACACCAGGCCCGCGATCCAGAGAACGTGCAGGCCGTACACCGGCAGCGCGCTGCCGGGCACCACCTGGGCCGCGATCAGCGCGGCGAAGCTGATCCCGGCCGCGATGCCACCGGGCCGCAGTCCGAGGAACCACGCGGTCACCGCGAACACGACCAGGGCGAGGATCAACACCCCAGGATCGTAGCGCGCCCGCGGCCGGCGCGCGAGGCGGTTCCTACTCCAGCCGCTCGCGGCACGGGAAGTCGCAGCCCTTGCGACGGCTGCAATCGTAGGCGCAGCCCGCAGCGAGCGCGAACCGGGCCAGGATCTCGTCGGCGGGCTCGGCGCCGGCGGCGCGACGGGCGGCCCGGGCCGCGGCCACCAGCGCGCCGGGCTCGTTGGCGTACGGCGTGGCCAGGAACCCGAGCCGGAACAGGGTGTCGCGGACCAGCCGGTGCGGCAGCGCGGTCACCTCGCCGAGGTCGTCGAAGCGGATCACCCCGAGCTGACCGACCATGCGCAGGATCCAGAACAGCTCGATGCGGAACAGGCCGCGGCCGAGGCTGGCCTCGAGCGCGGTGAACGCGTCGCCGGCGGTCTTCTGCTGCTCGAGGGTCGAGGCCAGCTCCGGGCTCTCGGCGCAACGGCGGGCGGCGAGCGAGGCCAGCATCAGGGCCCGGGCATCGACCGCGGCCGGCAGGTCCTCGGGCACGGTGCCGTTGTAGAGATCGGTGAGCACGCCGCTCTGGTCGAGGCCGCGGTAGGCGCGGATGACTCCGTCACGATCGCTGTCGAGGCGGAACACCAGCGCGGCCGCCACCGCGATCCGGTACAGGACCTCGTCCGAGCCCTCGACCCAGGCCTCGGGATCGAAGCCGAAATCGTCGAGCTTGTAGACCGGGCTGACGTTGGCCCCGGCCTCCTTCCACCACGCGCTCAGCCGGCGGGTGGTCTCCTCGAGCACCTCGTCGGAGAATCCGCCGCTGGCGAACCGCGACACCGGCACCGACTTGTCGCGCCCGAGCGGCGACGGCAGGTCGGCCGCGCTCGCCAGGTGGCGCAGGTAGGCCGGCAGCGGCTGGCCGCTGGCCGTGGTCGGGACCGGGGCGACGGCCGGGCCGGCGGCGGTCGCGGTGCTCGGCTCGGGCTCGACCTCGGCCGGGGGCGCGGCCCCGTCGTCGTCGGAGGCGGACGGGATCACCGGCTCGGGCCACGGCTTGTCGTCCTCGAGCAGCTCGTCGACATCGACGCCGGCCAGCATCTTCGCGAAGTGCTCGGCGCGCGGGCCCTGGCCGAGCGCGATGCCGACGATGCGGGCGACCCCGGTCGCGACCAGCATCGCGAAGTAGCTCTCGGCGTCCGGCCGCGACGGCACCTTGCCGCGGTACGCGAACGACCCGAGGATCTTGTACATCTCGTCCTTGCCGTGCGGCCGCTGCGCGAGCAGGTCGTAGATCGACTTGAACAGCAGCGGGTTGGCCTCGAGGTAGCGCTCCGCGATCACGGTCTGGGCGTCGTCCTCGCTGCGGGTCGCCGCGAGCTTCTTGATGAACGCCGACGGCGTGATCGCCGCGCCGCTGACGCCGAGCAGCCGCAGCGGCACCGCCGGGCGCTCCTTGTCCCACAGCTTCGCGGACCGCAGCCGGGACCGCAGCTCGCGAAACGGCAGCCCGGCCTCGGGCAGCTCGCGGCACAGACGCGCCAGGGACGACAGGACGTTCACGGCATCGCCGGCCATCGCCGGGAACTCGGTCACCTGCGGCATAGACCGGCATCCTACGCTGACTTGGTTCCCGCACGCTCACCGTTGCCCGCCGACGTCCGGGACCGGGTCGCCCCCTTGCGACCCATGCGACAGTGGTGCCGCTGGGCAACGCCGGGCCGGCGCGGTACCACTCGCCGCCATGAAGCTCGACCGCCTCGCGCTCTCCCTCGCCCTCGCCGCGGCGCTCACCGGCTGCGGCAAGAAGCAGCCCAAGGAGGCGCCGGCCACGGCGCCGCCCACCACCAGGCCGACGCCCGCCACGCCGCCCGCCGTGGCCCGCCACGATCGCGTGAGCCGCACCGACTTCAACCGGCTGGCCGCCGAGCGCGGGCTGCCGCTGTTCTGGCGGGCCGACGCCGACGGCGATCACGATCTCGACGCCGACGAGCTGGTGACGATCTGGGGCCTGCCCGGCCCGACCCGGGCCACGCTGGTCGCCGGCGACCGCTTCACGCCGGCGTTCGAAGAGCTGTACGGCAAGCTGGCCGCGCCCGCGCCCGCACCCGCCGCTGATCTGCCGGCGCCCGAGCGCGCCCGCCGGGCCGCGGTCCTGGCCGAGCTCGGTCAGGGCCTGCCGACCCTGGTCGAGACCGATCAGCGCCAGGCCTCGGCCGAGGACAAGGCGGTCGTCGATCACGTCCTCGCCGCGGCCACACTGGTCGAGAAGATCTTCGCCCGGCAGAAGGGCGTGCTCGGCATGGACGCCAAGATCCCCGCCGACGACGCCGCCAGCCGGACGATGTACTTCCGCAACCAGGGCCCGGTCTGCGTCGGGCCCAAGACCGAGCGCGACCCCGACTGCACCGCCCTGCCCGACCGGGCCAAGCCGCTTTCGGGGCTGTACCCGGCGGCGGTCCAGGCCACGCCCGGGTTCTGCGACCTGATGGCGAAGGCCGCCAACGCCGCCGAGCTGATGGGCCACTTCTCGGTGGTCAAGGACGGCCCGACCCCGGGCACGTTCGTCGCCGAGCCGTACAGCGTCGCGTTCAAGGACGACATGGAGGCGGTCGCCAGGGAGCTCGAGGCCACGGCCGCGGCGGTGACCTCGGCCGACGAGGCGCCGTTCGTCGACTACCTGAAGGCGGCGGCCCAGGCCTTCCGCGACAACGACTGGGAGCAGGCCGACGTCGCGTGGGCGGCCATGGGCGCCAAGGGCTCGCGCTGGTACCTGCGGATCGGCCCCGACGAGGTCTACGAGGATCCGTGCGCGTTGAAGGGCGGCTTCCACGTCAGCTTCGCCCGCATCAACCCGGGCTCGGTCGAGTGGCGGCAGAAGCTCGAGCCGGTCAAGGCCGAGATGGAGGGCGCCTTGGCGGCGCTGGCCGGCAAGCCGTACGTCGCCCGCGACGTCGCGTTCCGCCTGCCCGACTTCATCGACATCATCGTCAACGCCGGCGACGCCCGCGCGCCCGGCGGCGCCACCATCGGCCAGTCGCTGCCCAACTGGGGCAAGGTCGCGGAGTCCGGCGGCCGGACGGTGGCGATGACCAACCTCTACACTGACGCCGACAGCGCGGTCGCGTTGACCAACCAGGCGTCGTCGCTGTTTTGCTCGGCGACGATGACCGGGTTCAAGACCGACCCGTCGATCTCGCTGATGACGACGGTGCTGCACGAGGCCGCGCACAACCTCGGCCCGGCCCACGACTACAAGGTCGGCGGCAAGACCGACGACGTCGTGTTCGGCGGCACGCTGGCGTCGACGCTCGAGGAGCTCAAGGCCCAGACTGCGGCCCTGTACTTCACCGAGTGGCTGGCCGGCAAGGGCGTGATCACGCTCGACCTGGCCCACGCGTCGCACCTGCGCGATCTGGCGTGGGCGTTCGGCCACATCGCGCGCGGCATGTACACCGCCGATGGCACGCCGAAGAACTACTCGCAGCTCGCCGCGATGCAGGTCGGCAGCCTGGTGGCCGCCGGCGTCGTGGTGTGGAAGGCCGACCAGAAGGCCGCCAACGGCACCGACCCCGGCTGCTTCGAGGTCAACCTCGACACCTGGAAGCCGGCGGTCGACGCCCTCGCGGCCCGGGTGCTGAAGATCAAGGGCAAGGCCGACAAGGCGGACGCGCTGGCGATGAAGGCCGCGTTCGTCGACGGAAAGGACGCGTGGGCCGACCTGCGCGGCGTGATCGCCGAGCGCTGGCTGCGCGCCCCGCGAGCCACGATGGTCTACAGCGTCCGCCGCTGACGGATCCGGGGGTGGGCTCGGCGCCGGGCGGTCTTGGCCCGCGCCTCACGCCGCGGTCGCCGCCGCTCGCGGCAGGTGGAGTCCGGTTCGGCCTCTGCCATCGGCGCCCCGGGTCGGTTGATGGATCCGTCGCCGTCGCCGTCGCCGTCGCCGATCACGTCTTTGCTAGCGGAGGGCGGCTCTTCCGGTCCCGAGCTGGCCGCGCAGGATGCGGCCGAACGGCAGGCGCGGATGGAGCATCGCGAGCACGGCGGCGACGCCGAGGCGCTGGCGCCAGAGCATGGTCAAGGCCGGCGGCAGGGTCAGGCCGCCGTGGGCGAGCGCGCGCTGCGTGGTCTGGCTCAGCCGGCCGGCGTAGGCGCGATCCCAGGTGAACGGGCGATCGCCGGCGAACGGCTCGGCCAGCGCACGCTCCCAGTCGCGGTGCGGGGTGCTGGCCAGGCTGTCGGCGCGCTTGAGCAACCCGAGCCGGGCCAGGCCCATGCGAAAGCGCTCGGCGCCGGCGAACGCGTCGGGGTCGAGCAGCCCGTACCAGAGCTCGAGATCACCGCGCGCGAGGTCGGCGTCGATCTCGACGGTGCAGCCGAAGTCGAGGAACCAGACCCGGACCTCGTCGTCGGCGCGCTCGACCAGGTAGTTGCCGGGGTTGGGATCGGCGTTGAGCAGGCCGTGACAGAGCGGCGTGCC
>JAYVSF010000228.1:0-16082 GCA_043775605.1 Myxococcales bacterium | reverse complement strand
CCCGATGCTCTTCCTGTTCGTGATCTTCTTCTTCTTCATGCGGCAGCTCCAGGCGGGCGGCGGCAAGGCGATGAGCTTCGGCAAGTCGAAGGCCAAGCTGCTCACCGACAGCCAGAACCGGATCACGTTCAAGGACGTCGCCGGCGTCGAGGAGGCCAAGGAGGAGGTCGAGGAGATCATCGCGTTCCTCAAGGACCCCAAGAAGTTCACCAAGCTCGGCGGCCGCATCCCCAAGGGCGTGCTGATGATGGGCTCGCCCGGCACCGGCAAGACGCTGCTGGCCCGCGCCATCGCCGGCGAGGCCGGGGTGCCGTTCTTCTCGATCTCGGGCTCGGACTTCGTCGAGATGTTCGTCGGCGTCGGCGCCTCGCGCGTCCGCGACCTGTTCGAACAGGGCAAGAAGAACGCGCCCTGCATCATCTTCATCGACGAGATCGACGCGGTCGGCCGCCACCGCGGCGCCGGCCTCGGCGGCGGCCACGACGAGCGCGAGCAGACCCTCAACCAGCTGCTGGTCGAGATGGACGGCTTCGAGTCCAACGACGGCGTGATCATCATCGCCGCCACCAACCGGCCCGACGTCCTCGACCCCGCGCTGCTCCGGCCCGGCCGCTTCGATCGCCGGATCGTGGTCCCGCGCCCCGACCTGCGCGGCCGCATCGGCATCCTCAATGTCCACGTCCGCCGGGTGCCGCTGTCGGCCGCCGTCGATCTCGAGGTCATCGCCCGCGGCACCCCCGGGTTCTCCGGCGCCGACCTCGAGTCCCTGGTCAACGAGGCCGCGCTGATCGCCGCCCGCCGCGACAAGGACAAGGTCGACATGGTCGACTTCGAGGAGGCCAAGGACAAGGTCATGATGGGCGCCGAGCGGCGGTCGATGATCATCTCCGACAAGGAGAAGCGGACCACCGCCGTCCACGAGTCGGGCCACGCGCTGGTCGCCCGGTTCGTCGGCGCCGAGGCCGACCCGGTCCACAAGGTGACGATCATCCCGCGCGGCCGCGCCCTGGGCCTGACCCAGCAGCTGCCGACCGAGGACCGGCTGAGCATGACCCGCGAGTTCGCGCTCAACTCGATCGCGATCCTGCTCGGCGGCCGGGTCGCCGAGGAGATCGTGTTCGGCCAGAAGACCACCGGCGCCGGCAACGACATCGAGCGGGCCACCGAGCTGGCGCGGTCGATGGTCACCGAGTGGGGCATGTCCGACGAGTTCGGCCCGCTCAACTTCGCTGGCTCCAAGCAGGAGGTCTTCCTCGGCCGCGACTTCGCCGCGGCCGAGCGCCACAGCGAGGACACCGCCCAGCGGATCGACGCCGAGATCCGCCGCATCGTGATGAAGCAGTACGAGCGGGCGACCGAGATCCTGTCGGCCCACAAGGACGACCTCGAGCGCGTGACCACCGCGCTGCTCGACTACGAGACCATCGACGGCGAGGACATCGAGCGCCTGCTCCGGGGCGACAAGATCACCCGGCCGATGCCGGCGGCGCGCAAGCGGGAGGCCGCGGGCAAGAGCGACGAGGAGGCGAAGAAGCGGCCGTCGCTGATCCCGCCCCTCACCAAGGGCGACCCCGAGCCCGAGCCGGTCTAGCCGTGGCCGGTCCCACGCTGGAGTTCTTCGCGCACCAGGGCCGCCGGCTGGCGTACGCCGAGTACGGCAGCGGCCCGCGGGTGCTGGTGCTGACCCACGGCCTGCTGATGGACCGGCGGATGTACACCGGGCTGGCGCCGGTGCTGGCGGCCCGCGGCCACCGCGTCATCACGGTCGACATGATCGGCCACGGCGGGTCCGACCAGCCGCTCGATCTGTCGGCGCACTCGATGAACCAGTACGGCCAGGACGTCATCGCGCTGCTCGATCACCTCCACGTCGAGCAGGCGGTGGTCGGTGGCACCTCGCTCGGCGCCAACGTCGCGCTCGAGGCGGCGGCGACGGCGCCCGGCCGGGTCCGGGCCCTGGTCCTCGAGATGCCGGTGCTGGAGCACGGCATCGTCGCGGCCGCGGCGTTCTTCGTACCGCTGGCGCTGGCCCTGCGGGTCAGCAAGCGCGGCATGGGCGCCCTGGCCGCCGTCACCCGCCGGATCCCGCGCACCCACTTCCTGATCGACATGTTCATCGACTTCGTCCGCCGCGATCCGGCCTCGTCGCTGGCGGTGCTCGACGGCCTGACCTTCGGCCGGATCGCGCCGCCGGCCGCGCTCCGCCGCGGCATGACCCAGCTGACCCTGGTGATCGGCCACCGCTCGGATCCGATCCACCCGTTCAGCGACGCCGAAGCCACCGCCCGCGAGCTGCGCGGCGCCCGTCTGCTGGCCGCCAAGGCCATCTACGAGTGGCGGCTGCGCCCGGCCCGGCTCACCAACGAGCTGTGCGCGTTCCTCGACGAGGTCTGGGCCCGGCCCCAGGCCGTCGCCGCCGCCGGCTAGCTCCCGACGGTCCTGGGCTACTGCGCGGCGAGCTCGGCGTCCTCGACCAGGACCGGGTAGCTGTAGCCCGCGCCGAAATCCTTGTTCAGCGACAGCGCGCCGCGGACCGTGATCACGTCACCGACCGCGGCGGTGCCGGCGGTGGTGACGGTCAGGTCGTTGCTGCCGGCGGCGCCGCTGCCGTCCTGCAGGTGCAGCCAGTTCTTGCCGAGGATGCCGCCGTTGAACTTGACGACCTTGCCGCGGACCACGACCGGCTTGCCGGCGAGCCCGGTCTTGCCGGCATAGATCTGCTCGACGGTCTGACCGTCGGCGGCGGCGGCGATCTTCTCACCGGGCGCGAGCGCGGCCGGCACCACCGTGTTGGGCGTGTGCGCGCCGCCCATGTCGCCGGTCGGCGCGGTCGGCTCGGTCGGCGCGGTCGGCGCGTCGGTCAGCGAGGCGAGGAAGTAGATCTCGTCGAACGTGCGGTTGAGCGTGGTGCTCTGGAAGCCCTGCATCAGGGTGCCGCCGGCGAGGGCCACGGTCGCGCCGACCGCGAGCTTGGTCTCGGGCCCGGCGACCCAGACGTCCTTGCCGTCGATCTGCAGCCGCGCGTACGTGTAGCCGCCCGAGTTCATCGTCTCGACCACGGCGCCGCGCGGGGCGGGCGCGGTCGCGCCGGGCGACGGCGGGGTGGGGCCGTGCGGCGACGTCGGCATGCCGCCCGGCGGCAGGCCCGGCATCGACGGCGCCGGCGCGCTCGGGGCCGCGCCGCTGCCGCTCCACTTGGTGGCCGCAGGCGGCTCCTTCTTGCAGGCGCCGCCGAGGGCGGTGACGAGGCCGACGCTGCACAGAATCCAGATCGTGGTCGAGGGCCGGAGGTGCATGGCAGTCGTCTAGCACGATTCCCGCCCGCGTCGCCGCTCCCTCCCGCGGCCCAAGGCCGCACGTCGTCGGGCGTCGTCGGTCAGCCAGTGAGGGCCGGATCGCCGAGCTCGTCGGCCGGCACCGGCGGCGGCAGGATCGGCGGCAGCCGGCGGATCCCGTCGCGGACGTACGCCGACGACGGCACCGCCTTGGCCAGCCCCTTGCCGGCCGCGGTGGCGGCCGCGACGTCGCCGAAGCTCGACATGCCTTCGAGCCCGAGCGCCGCGATCGACACCGTCATCAGCGGGAACCGGCGCAGCACGCCCCAGCGATCCTGGCCCTCGATGAAGCCGCGCCGGCGCTCCTCGCGATCGTAGTACAGCGGGATCAGCCGGTCGAAGCGCGCGATCAGCTCGCCGCACACCGCGTCGACCCGGCTGCCGTCGACCACCATCACGAAGTCGTCGCCAGCGATGTGGCCGATGAAGTCGCCGGCGCCGCCCAGGCGCTGCACCACCTCGCGCATCAGATCGCCCGTCTGGCGGATCACCGCGTCGGCCCGGGCCAGGCCGAAGTAGTCGTTGAACGCCTTGAAGTTGTCGAGGTCGACGTAGCAGCAGACCGCGTCGTCGTCGCCGGCGGCGATCCGGCGCTCGATGTCGGCGGCGACCGCGTCGGCGCCCGGCAGCTGGGTGGTCGGTGAGGCGCCCAGCTCGCGGGTCGAGCGGGCCAAGGCTTTGCCGACCCGGGCGACCAACTCGACCGCATCGAACGGCTTGACCACGTAGTCCTCTGCGCCCGAGCGGAAGGCCCGGACCTTGTCGGCGGTCTCGCCCCGCGCCGACAGGAAGATGATGGGCGTGAGCCCGGTCGCCGAGTCGGCCCGCAGCCGCTCGGCGGTGCGGAAGCCGTCGACCACCGGCATCATGACGTCGAGCAGGATCAGGTCGGGACGAAACCGTCGGGCCTCGGTCAGCGCGAGCTCGGGCGCGCCGAGGTCGCGAACGTTGTAGCCGGCCTGCTGCAGGATCTCGACGCAGATCGCGCGGACCGAGGTGTCGTCGTCGACCACCAAGATGCGGCGGGCCTCGCGCCGGCCGGCCTCGACCAGCAGCCGGGCGCAGACGTCGTCGAAGGTCGCGGGGTGGACCGGGCGCTCGAGGCACTCGTCGGCGCCGATCGCCAGGAACTCGAGGTGGCGCGCGGGCTCGGCCAGGACCAGCACCGCGACCTTGCGGGTGTCGGGATCGTGCTCGAGGATCGCGAGCAGCGCGGTGGCGTCGGGCACGCCGGCCGAGACCACCGCCAGCGCGAAGCCCTCGGCCCGGGCCGCGGCCAGCGCGGCGTCGGCATCGGCGGCGACCGTGACCTGGTGACCGGCGGCCATGAGCAGGCCCTTCATCAGGTAGGCGGCGCGCGGCTCGTCCTCGACCACGAGGGTGCGGACCGCGTCGGCGGCGACCACCCGGCCGCGCGGCGGCGCCGTCGGCGCGCGCTCGGGCCGGGCCTGGGCCGGCAGGGTGAACACGAACTGGGTGCCGGCCGCGCTCGACTCGACCCAGATCCGGCCGCCGTGGGCCTCGATGATCGCGCGCGAGCTGCCGAGGCCGAGGCCGGTGCCGGCCACCCGCCGCCCGCCGGCGCTGGGCGAGGTGAAGATCCGCTCGCGCTCCTCCGCCGGCAGCGGCTCGCCGTCGTTCCACACCGAGACGCCGATCGCGTCCGACACCACCGGCGGGCCGAACACCTCGACGTCGACCCGGCCGCCGACCGCGGCGAACTTGATCGAGTTGGACAGGAGGTTGCCGAGGACGCGGGCCAGCTTGTCGGGATCGCCGGTCAGAGTGACGTCCTCGTCGCCGGTCTGCAGCGCGAGGCGCACGCCCTTGGCCTTCGCCGCGTCGGCGTAGCGGGTGACGACGTCGCGCACCAGCCGGCCGATCGCCACCGGCACGCGATGGATCGCGACGACGTCGTCGTCGAGCGGCGGTCGGTCGAGCAGGCGATCGAGGACGTGGCCGATGCGGGTCGCGGCCTCGCGCGCCATGTCGACGTAGCGCACCTGCTTGTCGTTGAGCTCGCCGGCGTAGCCCGAGCGCAGGATGTCGAGCGCGCCGGTCACCGACGCCAGCGGGGTCCGCAGCTCCTGGGCCACCGCGGCCGACGACTCGCCGGGCTCGGCCCGATCGTCGCCGAGGTCGCGCAGCACGATCACCGCGCCGACCGTGGCGCCGCCCTCGATCAGCGGGCTCACCGTCGAGTGCAACGTGCGCGCGCCGATCCGGACCTGCTCGCGCATCGGTCCGCCGTCGTCGGCGGCCACCAGGTCGAACGGATAGAAGCCGATCCGCTCGGTCAGCACCCGGGTGGTGAGCGGCTCGTCGCCGAGCCCGAGCATCGCCCGCGCGGCCGCGTTGACCACCACCTCACCGGTGCGGGTGTCGGCGATGAGCACGCCGTCGGCCATCGCCGCGAACGCGCTGGCCAGCTTGGCACTCGTCGACATCGTCCCCCAGGATACTCCGACGTCGCGCCGGCGACGGGTAGCATGGGGTAGGGCGGCCGCGTCGCCGACCGTTCCGCTCGCGGTCAGGGGCCGGTGAGGGTGTAGGTCAGGGTGTACGGGCTCTGCACCGACGACGTCCCGCCGATCACCTGAACCAGGTACATGCCGGCCGGCAGCGACGTCGCCGGGCAGCGGGTCCCGCCCGGGCACATGACCGACTCGGTGTCGGCGGTGGTCGTGGAGTCGTCGTACGCGATCGCGCCGTCGCCCGACAGGAGGCGGAGGTCGAGGTCGCCGGCGCCGCCGCGGTTGATGAACGCGATCGTCACCGTCAGCCGCTGGTCGGCGGCGATGGTCAGCCGGTAGTAGTCGCTCTCGCCGCCGCCGCAGATCGCGGCCATCAGCTCGCCGGGGGCGAGGTCCTTGGCGGTGAGCGGCTCGTCGTTGGGCTCCTGGGCCATGCACTGCGCCTCGGTCACCGCCGCGTCGATCGGGGCGGCGTCGGGCAGGGGATCGAAGTCAAGCACCAGCGAGCAGCCGCCGGCGAGCACGGCCAGCAGCAGCAGCGGCGCGCGCGCGAGCGGCGCGGGCGTGGGCGAGCGGTGCACGAGCCGAGCGTACGCACGGGCACCAAAGATCGTCAAGAGATCGCAAGGGGTTAGGACGATAGGGTAGGCTCCTCGCCAGGTCGTCCCTGATGTCCTATCGACCGAGGCTCCGTCCTCACCTGCATCTCGAGGGTGCCCACCTGGCCGACTGGATGCAACACCGCACGTACCCCCTCGCGGGCGCGGCCGCCGCGCTGGCGCCTCGGCTCGACGGCAACGCCGAGTGGACCGAGCTGCGGGCCAGCCTGATCGCGGACGGCCACGCCGACCACGACGTTGACGCCGCGCTGCGCCGCCTGTACCTGCTGCACGCGGTCGAGGGCGCCGGCGACGAGCTGTCCGCGAAGCTCGTGCGGGTGCTGCACCGCGAGGAGGCGGTGCCGACGTCGATCCTCGAGGGCGCGCGTTTCGGCTGCCAGGGCTCGGGCGGCTGCTGCCAGGGCTACGCCTTCGGCCCGCTCGCCGACGCCGACGTCGCCCGCCTCGATCAGCTCGACCTCGCCGCCGCCTTCCCGCACTTGCAACCGCCGTACGTCGAGACCCACCCCGCGGGCAGCTACCTGCGGCGCGACGGCGACCGCTGCATCTTCCTGGCCGGCGACCAGCGCTGCGGCCTGCACGCGGCGTTCGGCGCCGACGCCAAGCCCGGGTTCTGTCGGCTCTACCCGCTCGACTCGTTCGCGACGATCGAGGGCATCCGGGTGGTCGATCGCGGCACCTGCGCGACGTTCGGCGTCAGCGCCCGCGTCGGGCTGCCGCTGGTCGACGACCTGGCGCGGATCCGCCCGCTGCTCGATCCGCCGATGCTGCATCACCCGCTGGCGTCGGTCGACGGCTGGTCCTGGGACCACGGCCTGTTCCTGCGCTTCACCACCGCGGCGACCAGCCTGGTCCGGCGCAACCGCGGCACCGCCGGCGAGACCCTGTTCGCCATCGGCCGGCTCCTCGACGCGCTGACGCGCGCGGTGACCAGCTGTCCGCTCGAACCCGGGCAGCCCGACGACGTCGTGACCGCCGTGCTCGCGCGCGCCGACGAGGCCTGGTACCAGGCCCCGGAGGCCGACCCCGCGGCCCGCGGCGCGCTCACCCTGGCGACGCTGCTCGGCGAGCTCGCGGCCGTCGCCTACGCGGCGGTCGCCGACGGCCCGGCGCGCGCGCTGGCGACCCGTCTCGGTCAGTTCGCCGAGCTGGCCACCCACGGCGCGGCCACGATCGACCGGCTCGCGCCGCCGGTCGACCCTCGCCCGGCACCGGCGGCGAGCGCGCCCGACGTCGACGTCGCGCTGCGCCTGTCGCTGCGCCAGCAGCTGTTCGGCCGCCAGGTCCTGGTCGGCGGCCACGCCGGTGCTGGCCTCGTCCGCATCGGCGTGATCCAGCTCCTCGCGCTGGTCGGGGCGCGCCGGTCGGCCGGGCCGCGCGCGCTCGTCGCCGCCGATCTCAGTCACGGCCACATGCTGGCCACGCGCTGCCTGCAGGCCGGCGCGCTCGACCGCGTCCTCGTCGACCACGAGCCGCGCTGGCGCGAGCTGCTCGCCGAGGTCCGCCGGGCCACGCTGCCATACGCCTCTGGTTGACACGCACTGTCGCGCACCGGCGAATGGCGAGCGACCGGGTCGACCACCGTCGACGATCTGGCCGCGCGTGCGGCGAATTCGATTGACCACGCGCCGGCGACGAGGCTTCCTGAGGTCACACCTCAGGGGGGATGATCTCATGACGTCACGTCTTCACCGTCTCGTGCTCGCGTCGGCCTTTGCGCCGATCATGCTGCTGGCCTCGAACGCGCTGGCCCAGAGTGCCAGTGACGGCATCGCCGACGCGACCAACATTGTGGCCATTCCGTTCAGCGGCGTCACCGACGTCTCGGCGGCGACGTCGACGCCCGACGAGCTCAGCCCGCAGCCGTGCACGGACTTCCCGGCGCCGTTCGAGGGCAGTGTCTGGTACCGGTACACGGCGACCAGCAATGGCGATCTCGTGGCCGACACCAGCGGCAGCAACTACGACACGGTCGTGATCGTGTGGGACGGCCTGCCGGCCGGCGGGCTCATCGCTGGCTGCAACGACGACAGCAACGGCGTCCAGTCGCGGGCCCGCTTCACCGGCCAGGCCAACCACACGTACTACGTGCAGATCGCGCGCTGGGGCTTCCTGCCGGATCCCGGCTCGCGCCTCGTCTTCTCGCTCGCGCCGCCGCCGCCGCCGTTCGCGGCCTCGGTCACCGTCGATCCGATCGGCCGCGCGGCCGGCGCCACCGGCGTCATCGAGTTGACCGGCAGCGTCGTCTGCAACCGACCCGGCTTCGTGTCGCTGGTGCTCTACGTCGATCAGCAGCACGGCCGGATCGCCGCCGGCGGTGTGTTCCTGTCGGGCTTCTGCGGGCCTCAGCCGGTCCGGGCCGTGGCCCGCCTGGTCGGCGCCAACGCCCGCTTCACCCCGGGGCCGATCAACGCGCTGGTCGCCGGCACCGTGCAGGAAGCGGTCGGCTTCGGCGGCGACGTGGTGTCGATCTACGGCAGCACGTCGGTGCGGCTCAACGGCGCGTCGGCCAAGACCCTGTTCCTGCCGCCGCCGCCCCGGCCCTGAGAGGGCCCTGAGAGGGTTGGCCAGAACAGGGTCTTCGAAGACTCGGCCGAGCGCGGCCAACCCGCGGCCAACCCTCGGCTCTGTTTCCGTACAGATCGGGCCGGCACGCTGGTGCCGGGCCGATCGATCGACAACACAGGGTTGGTTCTGGCCAACCCGCCGCTCGCGCGGCATCGCCGGCACCCGGTCCCGCCGTGGTAGATCGTCAAGAGATCGCAAGGGGTTAGCCGCTTGACCGGGTGCGAAGCGGCTTGCTACGGTCCGCCCCTTCGCGCCCGCCGTAGTGGGCCTGGATCGCCATGTATCTCCAGGATCTGATCTTCGCACTCCAGCACTTCTGGGCCGACCAGGGCTGCGTCATCGAGCAGCCGGTCGACGTCCACGTCGGCGCTGGCACCTTCCACCCCGCGACCTTCCTGCGGGTGCTCGGCCCCGAGCCGTGGAACGCGGCGTTCGCCCAGTTCTGTCGCCGGCCCGGCGACGGCCGCTACGGCGAGAACCCCAACCGCCTCGGCGGCTACTACCAGTTCCAGGTCGGGCTCAAGCCGTCGCCGCCCGATGTCCAGGAGCTGTACCTGGCGTCGTTGCGCCGGGTCGGGCTCGATCCCCGCGATCACGATCTCCGCTTCGTCGAGGACGACTGGGAATCGCCGACCCTCGGCGCCTGGGGCCTGGGCTGGGAGGTGTGGGCCGACGGCCAGGAGGTCACCCAGTTCACTTACTTCCAGCAGGCCGGCGGCATCGATCTGCTGCCGGTCACCGCCGAGCTGACCTACGGGCTCGAGCGGATCGCGATGTACCTGCAGAACGTCGACAGCATCTTCGACATCCAGTGGGACAAGCGGGTCACGTACGGCCAGATCCGCCGCCCGTGGGAGGTCGAGTACTCGCGCTACCACTTCGAGGAGGTGGAAGCCCCGATCTACTTCCGCCGGTTCGACGAGAACGAGGCCGAGTGCGTGCGCCTGCTCGGCCGGGGCCTGACCCTGCCGGCCTACGAGCACTGCATGAAGTCGTCGCACGCGTTCAACATGCTCGACGCCCGCGGCGCGATCAGCGTCACCGAGCGCCAGCGCTTCATCGGCCGCGTCCGCAAGATGGCCAAGGACTGCGCCGAGGCCTACGTCCGGTCGCGGGCCAAGCTCGGCTTCCCGCTGCTCGCGCCCGACGAGCGTGGGCTGGCCCAGGCCGCGTTCGAGGGTGCGATCGAGGGTGGCGTCAACGCCGCGTCCCTGGCCGCGGCCCGCGCCGTGTCGCCGCTGCTACGGATGGCCACGCCGGCTCCCGCCGTCGCGGCGCAGGAGGTGGCCCGTGGCTGATCGCGAGCTGGTGTTCGAGATCGGCACCGAGGAGATTCCGGCCCGGATGCTGGCGCGCGCGATCGCCGACCTGCCGGCGCTGGCCCGGACCCGGCTCGAGGCGGCGCGCCTCACCGCCCGCGACGTGATCGCGCTCGGCACGCCGCGCCGGCTGACGCTGGTGGTGCGCGGCCTGCCCGAGCGCCAGCCCGATCTGCGCGAGCGGGTCGTCGGTCCGCCGGCCGGCGCCGCGTTCGGTCCCGACGGCAAGCCGACCAAGGCCGCGCTCGGCTTCGCCGCCAAGAACGGCGTCGATCCCGCGACCCTCGAGCGGGCGCCGGTCGAGGGCAAGAAGGGCGACTACGTCATCGCCACCCGCTTCGTCCCCGGCCAGGCCACGCTCGACGTCCTGCCCGAGCTGCTGGCCGGGCTGTGCGCGGCGCTGCCGTGGCCCAAGGCCATGCGCTGGGGCTGGTCCGAGGCGGGCTTCGTGCGCCCGGTCCACTGGCTGCTGGGCCTGTGGGGCGACGACGTGGTGCCGGTCGCGTGGTCGCGGCTCACCGCCGGCCGCCAGACCCGCGGCCATCGTTTCCTCGCGCCCGAGCCGATCGAGCTGGCCCGCGCCGAGGACTATGCCGCCCGACTGCGCGAGGCGTTCGTGATCGTCGACCCCGCGGCCCGGCGCGAGCTGATCGTCGCCGAGCTCGGCCGGATCGAGCGCGAGACCGGCGATCGGGTCCGGCCCGACGCCGGGCTGCTCGACGAGGTCACCGGCCTGTGCGAGTACCCGGTCGCGGTCTGGGGCGAGTTCGATCCCGCGTTCCTCGAGGTCCCCGAGGAGGCGCTGGTCACCGCCATGCGCAACCACCAGCGCTACTTCGCGATGGAGCGGGCCGGCGCGCTCATCAACCGCTTCGTCACCATCGCCGCCACCGTGACCCGCGATCTCGCAGTGGTCCGGGCCGGCAACCAGCGCGTGCTCGCCGCCCGTCTGTCCGACGCGCGCTTCTTCTTCCACGAGGATCGCAAGAAGGACCTCGACGGCCTGCGGACCAAGCTCGACGCCGTCGTGTTCCAGGCCAAGCTCGGCGTCGCGAAGTCGACCGGCGACAAGGTCCGGCGCATCGTCGGCATCGTCGACGGCTTCGGCGGCCGCCTGGGCTCGGCCGAGGATGTCCGGCTGGCCCACCGCGCGGCCGAGCTGTGCAAGAGCGACCTGCTCACGGGCATGGTCGGCGAGCTGCCCGAGCTGCAGGGCATCATGGGCATGCACTACGCCCGCCACCAGCTGCGCGAGGAGCCCGACTGGCGGTCCACCGCCGACGAGGTCGCGCTGGCGATCGCCGAGCACTACATGCCGCGCGGCGCCGGCCAGGCCCTGCCGTCGTCGATCCCCGGCGCGCTGGTCGGCCTCGCCGATCGCATCGACACCCTGGTCGGATGCTTCGGCACCGGCCTCGAGCCGACCGGCTCGGCCGATCCGTACGGCCTGCGCCGCGCGGCCAACGCCATCCTCGCGGTCAACCTCGACCTCGGCCCCGGCGGCGCGCGCCACGACAGCGTCGGCAAGGGCGCGGGCTTCCCGATCTCGCTCGATCTCCTGGTCGAGCTGTCGGCCCAGCAGTTCGCCGGCAAGGTCGAGATCACCGACACCGACTGCGGCGAGCTCCACGAGTTCTTCCGCGGCCGGCTGCGGACCCTGCTGCTCGACGAGGGCCTGGCCGCCGCCGACGTCGATGCCGCGCTCGGGGTCGACTTCGACGACGTCTGCGACGCACGGCTGCGAGCCCGGGCCCTGGCGGTGGTGCCGGCCGCGGCCCGCGAGGTGTTCAAGCGCATCGCCAACATCCTCGACGATGCCCACGGCAAGGGCATCGAGATCTCGGGCGAGGTGAAGCCCGAGCGGTTCATCGCGCCCGACGGCAGCGAGGCCCGGTTGTGGGCCGCGTTCACCGCCGTCGCCGACCGCCTGCAGCAGACCGCGACCCAGCAGGCCTACCGCGACATGTTCACGATCCTGGTCGAGCTGCAGCCGGTGGTCGCCGCGTTCTTCGACAAGGGCGGCGTGCTGGTCATGGATCCCGATCCGGCCCTGCGCGAGAACCGGCTGTCGCTGCTCGACCGCGTGGTCAAGCCGTTCACCCGCATCGCCGACTTCCGGCTCGCCGCCGGGGCCGCGGGGGCGTCGTGAGCGTGAGCGCGCCGGCGACGCCGCGCTGGGTCTATCGCTTCGGCGGTGGCCAGGCCGACGGCGGCAGCCGCGACAAGGCGCTGCTCGGCGGCAAGGGCGCGAACCTGTCGGAGATGGTGCGGCTCGGCCTGCCGGTGCCGCCCGGGTTCGTGCTGACTACCGAGGTCTGTCGCCACGTCGGCGCCCACGCCGGCAGTCACTACGCCGGGCCCGAGTGGCCCGGTTGGCCGGACAGCCTTACCGCCGACGTCGACGCCGCGATCGCCGCGGTCGAGGCTGAGGTCGACGCCGGCTTCGGCGAGGCCGCGCGGCCGTTGCTGCTGTCGGTGCGCTCGGGCGCGCCGGTGTCGATGCCGGGGATGATGGACACCATCCTCAACCTCGGGCTCAACCCGACGACGGTGGTCGGGCTCGGCGCCCGCACCGGCGATCCGCGGTTCGCCTGGGACTGCTACCGCCGCTTCCTGGCGATGTACGGCGAGGTCGTGCTGGGTGTGACCGCGGCCGGCGAGCACGACGAGTCGCCGTTCGAGCACGCGCTGGCCGAGCTGATGGCCGCGCGCCACGTTGGCCGCGAGACCGAGCTGACCGCGGCCGATCTCGAGACCCTGTGCGCCAGCTACCGCGCGACCATCCGCGCCGCCACCGGCCACGACTTCCCCGACGACGTCCGCGCCCAGCTCTGGGGCGCGATCGCCGCCGTGTTCCGGTCGTGGGACAACCCGCGCGCCGATATCTACCGCCGCATGAACGGCATCGCCGCGATCATGGGCACCGCGGTCACCGTCCAGGCCATGGTGTTCGGCAACGCCGGCGACGACTGCGGCACCGGCGTCGCGTTCTCGCGCGACCCGTCGACCGGTGTCGACGTCCTCTACGGCGAGTTCCTGGTCAACGCCCAGGGCGAGGACGTGGTCGCCGGGGTCCGCACCCCCGAGCCGATCGCCGACATGGCCCGGGTGTTTCCCGAGGCCCACGCCGCGCTCGTCTCTGTCTGCCGCCGCCTCGAGCTGCACCACAAGGACGTCCAGGATCTCGAGTTCACGATCCAGCACCGCCGGCTGTGGATGCTGCAGTCGCGCACCGGCAAGCGCAGCGGCCGCGCGATGATCAAGATCGCCGTCGACCTCGCCCACGCCGGCATCATCGATCAGCGCACCGCGATCCTCCGGATCGATCCGGGCAAGCTCGACGAGTTGCTGCACCCGACGATCGATCCGGCGCGCCGGCCGGTCGCGATCGGCAAGGGGCTGCCGGCGTCGCCGGGCGCGGTCATCGGCGAGGTGGTGTTCACCGCCGCCGCCGCCGCGGTCGCCGCCGCCAAGGGCACCCGGGTCATCCTGGTCCGCACCGAGACCTCGCCCGAGGACATCGCCGGCATGAAGGCCGCGGTCGGCATCCTGACCGCGCGCGGCGGCATGACCTCGCACGCCGCGGTCGTCGCGCGCGGCATGGGCACGCCGTGCATCACCGGGCTGTCGGCGCTGCGCGTCGACGGCGCCCGCGGCCAGGCCCTGGTCACCCGCAAGGCCGGGGAGGGGCCCGACACGATCCTGCGGGCCGGCGACGTCATCACCATCGACGGCTCGACCGGCGAGCTGTTCCTGGGCGCCGCGCCGCTGGCCCCGTCCGCGCTGTCGCCCGAGCTGGCCGAGCTGATGGTCTGGGTCGACCAGGTCCGCCGGCTGCGGGTCCGGACCAACGCCGACACCGCGACCGACGCGCGCACCGCACGCACGTTCGGCGCCGAGGGCATCGGCCTGTGCCGCACCGAGCACATGTTCTTCGCGCCCGATCGCATCCTGGCGGTGCGCGAGATGATCCTGGCCGCCGACCTTGCCGGCCGGCGCGCGGCGCTGGCCAAGATCCTGCCGATGCAGGAGAGCGACTTCCTCGCCATCTTCCGCGAGATGGACGGCCTGCCGGTCACCATCCGCCTGCTCGATCCGCCGCTGCACGAGTTCCTGCCGCACGGCGATCGCGACATCGCCGCGGTCGCCGAGGCGCTCGGCCGGCCGGCCGCGGTCATCGCCGCCAAGGTCGCCGACCTGACCGAGGCCAACCCGATGCTCGGCCATCGCGGCTGCCGGCTGGCCATCACGTTCCCCGAGATCTACGAGACCCAGGCCCAGGCGATCGCCCAGGCCGCTGTGGCGGCGACCGCGGCCGGCGTGGTCGTCCACCCCGAGATCATGATTCCGTTCGTGATCCTGCCCGAGGAGCTGGCCCGGCTGCGGGCCCAGGTCGAGGCGGTGGTCGACCGGGTCCTGGCCGCGGCCGGGGTCACCCTGCGCTACACCGTCGGCACGATGATCGAGCTGCCCCGGGCCTGCCTCATCGCCGACCAGATCGCGGCCCACGCCGACTTCTTCTCGTTCGGCACCAACGACCTGACCCAGGCCACCCTCGGCTTCTCCCGCGACGACGTCGCCAGCTTCCTGCCGACCTACCTGGCCCAGGATCTCCTGGCCGCCGACCCGTTCGCCACCCTCGACGAGGCCGGGGTCGGTCAGCTGGTCGAACTGGCGGTCGCCCGCGGGCGCGCCGCCCGGCCCGGGCTCAAGGTCGGGGTCTGCGGCGAGCACGGAGGCGATCCCGCCTCGGTCGTGCTGTTCCACCGCTACGGGCTCGACTACGTGTCGTGCTCGCCGTTCCGGGTGCCCATCGCCCGGGTCGCGGCCGCGCGGGCCGCGCTGATGTCGGCCCCGCCGGCGGTCCTCGGCGTGGCGCCCGGCCAGGGTGCGACGTGATCCCTGCCACGCGGGCAACCGCCGGCCCCCGCTCCCGGTCCAAGGTGATCGCCATGGTCTCTCCTCGTCCGTCTCCACGCCCGGTCGGTGCTCCTGGGCGCCCGTGGGTCGCCGCCCTCGGGCTGGCGGTCGCCGCTGCCGGCTGCACCGCCTCGTCCGAGGAGGTCCGGCCGCCCGCCGACCAGCTCTTCTTCCCGACCGGCGTGGTGCTGAGCCCCGACCAGCACACGCTGTTTGTCACCTCGGCCAACTCCGACCTCCGCTATGACTCGGGCACGGTCACGGCCTTCTCCACCGCCGAGATCGCCCAGGTCATCACCGGGTGGAAGGCGACCCGAGCCACCCCGGCCCACTGCGCCGTCGATCAGGCCGCGCTCGAGACCCTCGAGTGCGACGAGGGCGTGTTCCTCGACGACGCCAGCGGCACGCCCCGGCCGGGCGCGGCGGTGCGGGTCGGCAACTTCGCCAGCGCGATCGCGGCCCAGGACCTCGGCGGCGGCAAGACCCGCCTGATGATCCCGGTCCGCGGCGACCCGTCGATCAGCTGGGTCGACTGGGACGACGCCACCCACGCGCTCGGCTGCGGCGGCGGCGCGGGCCTGCCGCTGTGTGACGACGCCCACCGGCTGACCCGCATCCTCGGCGCTACCGACCTGCCGCCGATCGTCGACGAGCCGTACGGGGTCTACGCCGACTCGGTCGGCGAGTTCGCGATCGTCACCCACCTGACCTCGGGCACGATGACCCTGGTCGACTCGCCCCGGGCCAGCACCCCGGCGGTGGTCGACGTAATCTCCGGCCTGTTCGCCGCCGACGTCAACGGCGCGCGCGGCGCCAGCGGCGTCGCGGCCCGGGTCCCCGGCGGCA